>NZ_JADJSO010000014.1:0-136048 GCF_016711665.1 Candidatus Villigracilis saccharophilus | reverse complement strand
AAAACCGATGATGCCGTGATAAAAATCAACAGCCTCCTGCACATTGCGCACATGCAAATGGACATGTCCCACGCGTGTTTCGGGCGGAATGGGCACATCGAGTTTGTCATCTGCTTTCAGGTGGCTGAACAATGCATCCACATCCAATGGTTCGCGGCCGTCGCTTAATGTCCCATCCGCGCGGCGGGTGACAAAATCATTATTTTCAATCGTAAAGATTCCATCTTCCGGTGACTCTGCATATAACTCAATACCATTGCCTTCGGGGTCATCCAGATAAGTGGTCTTGGTCATGATGTGATCGGTGGGATGGTTGCGATATTTGAATGCAAACAAACGCGCCACCGCGATCGCCAATTGACGGCGGTCTGGAAAAAGAACAGCGAAGTGATACAACCCGGTCACGCGGCGATATTTCTTCAAGTCAGGTTCTTCGGTGAGCCGCAACAAATCTGCGCCGCCAGCACCAAGCCCGGGCTTTATTCCCCTTCGCGCCAGTGGAGTTTGAATCCGAGCGCCTGGGTGTAGAAGACGATCTGATTTTCCAGATTGGCAACTCAATGAAACATGACCAAGCAGGGTGGCGGGGTGAATCGAAAATTCATCTTTAGCGGGTGCGTTTGTTTGTGTATTCATTTTTTTCTTGCAGTCCTTTGATGGTGTTGTCTGTTTAACAGACAACACCATCGCGAATCTATTCTTTTAAAAACCGAGTTCTTCCTTGACAAGGATCAGCGTGATGCGGCCCCGGGCGGGTTGCGCGGTTGACGATCAGCATTTCATTGACCGCTGTACCGACTTTGTAGAGCTGCTGCATGTGCTCTTCTTCAAGCGGAACAACATGCTCTTTGATGCGACGCAAACCATCGTTCAGATCTTTTACGATCTTTTGAGCGCCAACCACCCAGATCACGCGACCCGCGCCAGAAGCATACGGACCAAGCTGACTGCCAGTGGCAGATGCGATCAACACGTGCCCATCTTCTGTCACAGCGTGGACGCTGCCAGCGGCGAAATCAGGCGGGCGATCAGCTTGCGAATTTCACGTCCCTGAGTCTCGCGATTCATGGCGTACATCCTGGGGCGCACTGCATCAAATCGTCCCGATTGATCCACATCTGCGACAATGCCCAGTTGTTCAAGGGTTACAGAGGAGCTGAGGAAAACTTCCGATCCTTCGGGGATCAATTCAAGGAACAACCGTTTTGCATCTGCGCCGGTTTCGGCGATCAGCGTTTGAATGCCATTGGCTTCGAGGGCTTTTGAAGTCCGCTCGATCTTTTCGTCCGTTGCCTGTTTGGCATATTCCTCAATCGGAGTGAATGCAATATCTTTATTTGATGTGAACATATTTTTCCTATCCGAGGATCTTGATGGCGCTGCCCCAATTGGTGCCGAGGGTGCCTTGCAAAACGATCTGCAACAATTGCATGGATTCGATCTGACGCGCGCGATGCAGGGGACCAGCGTCAATGGCACGCATGCCGCCGTCGGTGACGATCTGGGAAACCTTGGCTTTGGCATCGTCTTCATCACCAGCAATGAAGACGTCAAGCTTCTGTCCGCCCGCCTCACCTGTGAGGAGTGTGCCTGCGAACGTTGTATTGAAAGCCTTCACAACATGCGCACCAGCGACGATTGCCTTGGCGAGATCTTCTGCGGAGGATGAATCAGGCGCGGTGGCGAGGCCATCGTAGGTGGGGTTCAACGGGTTGGCGATATCCACAACAACCTTGCCAGCGAGTTTTGCGCCGAGCTGCTTTGCGATCTCAATGTTGGTGCCGTACCACACAGCCAGCACAACCACATCACCCAGGACTGCATCGCCGAGGCTTGAGGCGGAAACTGTCGCGCCATTCTTGGCGGCGGCTTTCAAATCAGCAGCAGCTTTTTCTGCAACTTCAGGATTCGCGTCCACAAATGTGACCGAGTGACCGCCAGCGACTGCGCGGGTTCCGATACCGCGTCCCATGTTTCCTGCTCCGATAATTGTTACGTTCATATTGACTCTCCTTGAATTGTTTGATAATATACACACGTTGCTTATACAACAGATGTTGCTTACTTTACCAACTCACCCAATGAAAGTCAACCAACAAAGAACTGGTTCTGTTGACTAAGCGACAAAGGAGACAAAGTGTTGCCTAACTCTGATGAAAAACTAGACCCTCGCGTCATTCGTACCCGCGGCCTGATCCTGAAATCCTTTGAGGATCTCCTCGCTGAAAAAAACTTCGAGAGCGTTTCCGTGCAGGATGTGACCGATAAGGCGCAGGTGAACCGCGCCACTTTTTACGCGCATTTCCCCGATAAATATGCCCTGCTGGATTATTCCATTCAAAAAATGTTCATGACAGAGATCGAAAAACGGACATTGAATGTCTGCAGTTACAGCCAGGACAACCTGCGAAACTTGATCCTCGCCGTGGTGGAATTCCTCTCGCACCTGCATACCGGCTGCGTCCAACCGCACCAGCAATTTGAGTCTCTGGTTGAAGGGACGATCAAGAAACAGATCTTTGATTTGCTTTCCTACTGGCTGCGAAAATCCAATGTCCCCACGGAACTCCCCGCCACAGTCGCCACCTGGGCGATCTACGGATTGGCTTCGCACTACAGCCACATGAAAAAACGCCCCGCCCTCGAAAAATTCGTGGACGAAGCGTTTCCGTTGGTGGCGGTTAATTTGGAACAGTTTGCGTAATTTAATTGTAGGGGCGGATCGCGATCCGCCCCTACAATTTATAACGATCTTTTGAAATTCACAAAAGCATCTTCTTCAGAGGGGTCAGCGCCGTAGGCCATGGCGAGATAATAGGCCATGTAATCGCCAAAAATGATCAAGGTCCACAAATGAGCAATGAATGATTCCCCGCGCGCATCGATCACATCCGTGTTCAAGCCTTCCAGCATGAAAGCCTGACGCATTAAGTCTGAACGCAATCTGTTGCGCGGATGATCGCTGGGCGCACGCATAAACAACGTCATTGTGTGAGCGTTGAGGGTCGGAGTTGGATTGATCGTCGCAATCAATGTGTTGTGTGTGGCTTCGGGGACGATCTCGAAGTTCGCGCCAGCTTTGGCAAGTTGATTGATCTGTGTCTTCCAGCGCCTCGCAACGGGAGCGAGATTTTCCGTCCCAACAAAGGTGACCCAACGCCCCACCAATTGACCGGCATAGCGCTTGGCGGGATTCTTCGCGGCGATCACATCCGCAGTAATGTGCTGTTGGGAGCGCTTCATCATGGCAACTGCTTCAGTCACATCGCTGGCGGGATCTGGGATGAATCCCAGTCGGGCAAACAAGGCAAGCAGCAAGGCGAAGGGATACGCAATTGCTGCAGTATCTACAATACCATTGCCGTCGAATTTCCAAACGGGAATATTTATTTCAGCGGCGCGTTTGGTCAACTTCGCCGCCAGTGGAAATGACAAAAAAACTGCATTTATTTTTTTGCGCGACTTCAAATACATCCAACACTTCTTCGGAGGTACCAGAGTGGGAAATGCAGATGACGAGAGTCTGAGGTCCGCTGGCGAAGGCAGGCAGTCCATAGCCGCGGTGCAATGTCACGGGGAGGCGAATGCTTGAGGATACAGAAGCAGTCACCAGTTCGGCAGAGATCGCCGAATCTCCCATCGCAGCGATGACAATGTTTTGGATGTCGGCAAAATCAGGCAGCGGCAGAGTCTGTCCCAATTCCCATGCGCTTTGTAATTGATCGGGGAGTCCGTCAATTTGGGCAAGCATGTTTTGGGTGTCTATTTTTTGAAGAGGTCGAGGTCGTCTAGGTTCATGGATTATAAAATAAAGACCTGACAGGTTTTAGAAACCTGTCAGGTCTGCTTTGAATTTAGCTCGCGTCCTTGATAAATTTCGACAGATCCTTCTTCATCTCTTTGAGTGAAGGCATGTGGACATACATCATGTGGCCGGCGTTGTAATAAGCCATGCGGATGTTGCCGCGCAGAGATTCGTCGAGGCCGAGATGATCGAAGGTGTATTCGGTGGCGAAATAGGGCGTGCCGAGATCAAAATAGCCGTTGGCAACAAAGACCTTGAGATATTTGTTGAAGGTCATGGATTGACGCAGAGTTTCTGCGACATTGACATATTGATTCTGGAAATATTCATACGACCAATTCATCCAGACTTTATCGCTGAGGATTTCGTAGGGCAAATCTGTTTCAAATTTCAATTCAGTGCGGATGTAATCATTGAAGGCAGCCGTGTACGGACCTGAGACTTGAGCGAACAGCGGATCATATTCATAGGATTCTGTGACGCCGATGCGGTCAATGCCGGTGTAGCGGCTGTCGAGGCGGCCAATGGTCTTTCCGCGCTCGCGCAGGAGTTCCTTGAAGAAGTGTCGGTCAAGGATACGCAAATTGCTGCGCTCGATAAATTCCTGCGAGATGCCTGTATAGTGCGAAAGCTTCTCGACAATGTTGGCGCGTTCTTCCGGTGTAAGGGATGCCCCTTTGAGAAGCGCGGATGCATATTCACCCTTCGCAAATTCCTCGGCTTCCTTGACCACGGTTTCCAGCGGGGCTTTGAAACTCAACTTGCCGTGGTACCAGGCAGTAGCCGCATACGCAGGTACGAAAAGAATATACGGCAGGTCATTATTGAGGTTGAAATCAATCGTGGCAAAATCAAGCACAGCCGAAATCAGCACCAATCCATTCAGCAGCATACCATGGCGGTTCTGTAAATATCCCGAGAGACCAGCGGAACGGGTCGTCCCGTAGGATTCGCCGGCGAGGAATTTCGGCGAGAGCCAGCGATTATAGCGCGTGGTGTACAAGCGGATAAAATCACCGACGGATGCGATATCTTTTGTGAAAGTGTGCCACTCTGCAGATTTTTCACCTTCGACGGGACGGCTAAAGCCCGTGCTCATCGGGTCAATAAAAACGAGGTCGGTGTCATCGAGAATGGAATATTCATTGTCGGTCAGCTTGAACGGGGGCGGGGGCATTTCGCCATCGTCGGTGAGGACGACGCGGCGCGGTCCCAATACGCCCATATGCAACCACACAGACGAGGAGCCGGGGCCGCCGTTAAAGGAGAATGTGACGGCGCGTTTGGATTTATCTTTCACTCCATCCTTGGTGTAGGCAATAAAGAACATCTGCGCGCGCGGTTTATTCGCTTCACCTTCTTTTTCAGAGACTTCCTCTTTCAGCACCATGGTCCCGGTGGTGACAGTGTATTTGACAATTTTTCCGCCGATCTTGATCGAATGTTTGCTCTCGACAAGATTATCCTTGGGGACGGATTTTTCTTCCTTCTTTTCATCTTTTTTTTCTTCGGGTTTCTTTATATCTGCCATGTTGAACTCCTATTTATTTTGATTAATCAATGCATACACTTCTTTTTTATTCCACCCGCTTTTTTCTGCAAGTTCTGTAGAAATTTCTTTTGCGGACTTATCTGCTTTCAATTCTTGTTTGATAACGATCAAGAGTTCTTCTTCCGTCCAAACACTTCTTTCTTCTTTCGTCTTTCCCGCAACCACCAGCGTGAACTCGCCGCGCGGTTCCTTGGATTTGAAATATTCGAGCGCGCCGCTGACTGATCCGCGCCAGTATTCTTCGTAGAACTTGGTCATTTCGCGGGCGACGCAGATGCGGCGATCACCGAGGACCGATAGGAGGTCTTCGAGCGAATCCACAATGCGGTGAGGGGATTCTAAAAAGATGAGGGTGTAGGTCAGGTTGGAAACCTGACCTACGGCTTTGCGGCGTTCCGTTGATCTGCTGGGAAGATAACCAAGATAGAGAAATGAATCAGTGGGGAGACCGGAGACTGTCAAGGCGGCGATGGGGGCTGAAGGGCCGGGAACAGGCCGAACATCGAAGCCGGATGCGAGCGCAGCTTTCACCAGTTCATAGCCAGGATCGTTGATGGCTGGAGTCCCCGCATCCGAGACCAAGGCCACATCACCTTCGGAAAGTTTTTCAAGGATGAAATCCACTTTGTTGAGTTTGTTGTGTTCGAAGTAACTTGTGAGTTGGGATCTTATTTCGAAATGCTTGAGCAATGTACCTGTGTGACGTGTGTCTTCGGCGGCAATCAAAACTGATTCGCGCAAAATACGCAAAGCGCGCGCTGAGATGTCTTCAAGATTTCCGATCGGCGTGGCAACAAGATACAGGATTCCCATTGAGTTATTTTATCACCGCGCCTGGGGAAAAGAAAAACGGGCGTTTTCGCGTCCGGATAACGCTTAACACCCTTTTAGTTTGATCACAAAAATATTACACCCCGCGCCCTGGGGCGGCGCGGCAATACAGCATTGATTGGACGAGTCAAATGTATCGCCTTGCGAGCATTTATTAAGATCGGAGTTTTCGATCATGGGCGGAATGCAGACCTTTAGGTCATAAACAAGGAAGGACGGGCCGGAACAGGATAAAACACGCCTGCCATTACTGGTTGCCTCGGAGATACAGGAACCCTGCCCTTTTGGATCGATCACCTCAAAGGTTGCATCATCCGGTATTATGAGTGCCGTGTAGGGGCGTTTCTTGAAACAACTGTAATTTGTCTCTCTGACAAAAGGCGTTGGAACGATCAGACTTTCAGAACAAAATGGGGCGAAGACCGGAGCGGTAACTTCCAGGGTGGCTGTCTCCAACGGGGGCGGAACAGTCACTGTTACCAGCGTTGGCACGGCAGAAAACGAAGGGGTTGTTGTGGGGCGCTCCGCCAGCGAAAACTGACTTCTTAACAACGCAAAACCAGCCAGAGCAACAAAGAGGATGATCCCAGCCACTAGCGATCCCGTCCATCGGCGGGAACCGCCTAAAGTCGTATTCAGGGCGATATTCCCCTCATGTCCAAAAGCGATCAGATTCAGAGCTTTCGCAAGATCCACCGACGTGGCATATCGTTTATCCCTGTCTTTTGCGAGGACAGTCTTAATGAACACATCGATTTCAACAGGCAGATCTGAGCAGATATTCAAAATATTTGGGATGGGCTCGACGGCATGCTTGATCGATATTTCCCTCTGTGTATCAGCCTTAAAGGGTACCTGGCCGCTCAGCATTTGATAAACAACCACACCAAGAGAATAAATATCGCTTCGGATATCGATATCGGCCCCCTGGGCTTGTTCGGGACTCATATAAGCAGGTGTGCCGGCCACCCCGCGCATGGTCTAGACAGCAGATGCCTCGGTCAATTTTGCAACGCCGAAGTCTGATATGAACGGCTCGTTGTTCGCGTCGAAAAGGATATTGTCGGGTTTCAAGTCACGGTGCACAATGCCCTTGTTATGGGCGTACGCGAGTCCCTGCGCGATCTTTTCAATGATACGCGCGGTATCTTGAAGTGAAAATGTGCCTTTCGCGATCCATGCTGAAAGCGAACCGCCGGTCATGTAACGCATGACAAAATATGGCTGTCCATCTTCATCACCGACATCATAGACCGGCACAATGACCGGGTGTTCCAACCCCGCCAAAAATTTGATCTCACGCTCAAATCGGGAACGAAACTGCGGATCGTGCAGCATTTCACGCGGCAGAACCTTGATGGCGACCTCGCGTTCAAACCTGGGATCATACGCGTGGTAAACAACAGCCATGCCGCTGCGGCCAAGCTCAGATTTTATTTTATATCGTCCGATCTTTTCAGGGAGCGCCATGCGCACAAGTATAAACCAGATGAATATGATGCCGCAACCAAAAATAAAACTCCTTTCGCCTGCTTTGAGAGATCAAGCAGGTAAAAGGAGTAAATAAAGACGATGTGGATCGCACTTTATAAGGCAAATTAATCAGGCGATTCCGATCTCCCTGAGGTCGCCATGACAAAACCAATATACATCAGGATCGCCCCTACGAATTCACTGAGATAGAGCATATCCCCCAGGCCGGCCTTCAACATGCTGCCGCCCACCGCCGGGGACAACGCCCCCGCCGCAATGAGGACATTACCAAACATACGATTGGCAAGGATCCTCTTGCGCCAGAAAAGAAAGGCAGAATAGATCGCGCCGCCGACCAACGTCAAAGTACCGTAGATATTAAGCAGGATCGTCAAAAAAACAGTGAGTCCGCCACGGGTCAGGAAATCTTTATACTGCTCAGAAGCGGGTCGGGCAATTTCGTAATTTCCACTCAAAGACGGCGCGGAAAGAACAAGGAAAAGGGCAAGCGCTGACACAACTCCCAGCACCCATGTGGTCACCCTGGCGGCGCTGCCTTTCCGAATAAGCAAGTGCACCGTTCCCTGGCCCAGCCAGGCCGCAGTCAACATCGCTCCGGTGAGATACCAGATCTTCAAAACAAAAATATTATAGGTCAGGCTAAGCGAAACTTCGCTGAGTGTGCCAATCCCGTAAAAGAGCAAGCCGACAGCCCAGAGCAGCAAATGAACTCCGCCGCGCTGGCGGTAGCGGGTATAAACAGCGATAACAAAGGCAAAAGTGACAATGGTTGAAAGATATGGAATATAAGTCATCTATTTCTCCAATTGACGAAAATTAAGCCGACGGGGTCACGCCAAACAGCGACAAGCCGATAATGATGAACACGACCAGCAAAGTTAACAAGAGTACAACCAGAAAAAAAGGAACCAGCATTTCAATTATGGATGAAGGGGAAAATCGTTTGGAAACGCGATATTTAGGCATACAGGTCCTTCCAAAACACAAGCTACCGGACGGCCTTTTCCAGGGACTCGTATGTCTGCAAAAGACTGATCAAAATATCATCGGTGAAAGTATGCATCTTGTGGAACATATCCGCTGTTTGCCCGGACGGCACATTGGCGCTGCCATACACGGTGATGACAGACTCGATCAAAGTATTTCGAAAAAATAAAAACGCACGCGCCGCATCCACATAACTTAAACTGTAGCGGTGCGCGCGGGAGGCGTATTCATATCCGATGGCATAGGCTTCGCTATCGGCTTCGACTCCGTTCGTGGCAAGATAGGTCATCAGTCCGTGAAAAAGCGAACGCGAGCTCATGCGATATTGCGCGCGCGCATCCTCGTCCAATTTTTGGTACCAGGTTTCGGCTTCCAAACGCCCCTCCGAGATCTGCATACGCACCTTTTTGATCACTTCCTGCATCATGTGTTCATTCTTGATCTCTGGAGAACGTGTGCCAGCGTTTGACCAGATCAACAGTTCACTGCTCTTGTAGCGACGGTGCCCGCCCTGCGTTTTATGCGTGGGCAGCACGCCTTTATCAGACCACAGTCTTACGGTGCTGGAATGCACACCCAACATTTTCGCCGCATCGCTTAGTGAAAGCCATTCATCTGTCATGTTTGTTACTCCGCCGCCAAAGCAACCTTCTCAACAAAGGAAGGTTCTTCAACGCCTTTTGCGAATTTTTTGATGTCGATCCGCGTCAGCATGATTGCCGCTACTAACAGCATCATCGCCTCGATCGCGAATACAACGAGATACCCGCTCAATGCCTGACCTGTGGCCTGATTCACCACATCACGCACCACGCCGCCGAGAATTGACCCGGTCAAGCGCGAGAGGGCGTTCGAGAAGCCCCACGCACCGATATACAAGCCCACCATGCCTGGCATGGTGAAGTCGAACATTAACGAAAGATTCGCAACAGTGGACAAGCCGGTCCCAAGACCGAGCAATGTCACGCCAATATAGAAAATATTTGTGGAACGTGTCACACCGCTTGCAACGATCACAACAAAACCAGCCAACGCGCCAATGTTCCCGAATTGCGCGACCGTCTTCTTCATAACACGACCTTCCAGAAGCCCTGCGATAAGGATCGCAACCAGCACGAAGGTCCCCCATAGTGATGTGATGCGTGTCGTTTGCGTTACAGTCATATTGAAGGCTTCCGCGCCAAAGGGCTCAAGCAAAACATCCTGTCCCAGGATCGCAGCGAGCAATAAAAGCAGGTAGATAAAGAAAGTGCGGGCAACAGGATTCGCTGTGATGGCTGCGCTCATTTGCTTATAAGAATAATTCTCAGAACGCGGACCTTCAGCGGCGCTGTTCGAGCGGGGCTCCAGCTTGATAAGGCCGAGCAGTCCCAGGGTCAGGGCAGATGCGGCAACGTATCCAAACGCACGGATTAAAGCCTCAGGCGTGTACGGGTCCACCATGCGGCTGAGTCCAATCGCCGTGGCAATGATGGAAACGATCATCATGAACCACATGGTCGCGATCGTTTTGCCGCGTTCGTTCTCGGCTGAAAGTTCGGTCGCAAGCGAAAGATATGAGACCGCAGAGAGGTTGTATCCCATCCCCCATAAACCGAAGGCGAAGATACCCGCGAAAAGTCCGAGCGAAAAATTCTCCGCCATTAAAAAAGCGACTTGCGGCGACACGATCACACCCAATACACACAAAATTAATCCGGAAAGGATATAGGGAGTACGGCGCAGGCCAAAGATCGGATGACGGTCCGAATAAGATCCGATGGCAACCTGTATGGGAGCAAATAAATATGGGAGAGAGGCAAGGACTGCGACCAGCGTCGCAGATAAGGAAAGCTCTTTGATCATGACGCGATTCAATGTGCTGTTGATCGGCACGAGGGTCATGGCAACTGCGACATGAATAAGTCCGAGTTGAAAACGTTTAAGAAACATAATTTCCTTTGGCAATCATTAAATAAAAGGAAGGGCGTATGGTGAACGCCCTCTCCTGTGTTCAATGTATTTTACTTTTTAGTCTGGCAGGGTCAATGTAGATTTGTTAAGAATTTTACTAGCATTTTATGAGAAAAAAGCCCTGATTCAATAAAATCAGGGCTTGCGCGTGCCGACCACTTTTTTTCTGCGAAACAGGTTCGCTAACAGGCTTAGAGCAAGTTTTATCAACATCCCCGCGTAATAAATTACATTAAAAATGAACCAATAATCTTTAGCGAAGTGCTTGCGATAATATAGGTAATAAGAACGATGCCATTCAACAATCGAGCGATATGGCTGAACCCCAGAGCCGCCCTCGCCAGCAAAGTGAATGATCTGGGCTGCGGGGTTGTAATAAATCTTCCACCCGGCCAGGCGGGCGCGGCGGCAAAAATCAGTATCTTCCTGGTAAGCGAAAAAATCTTCATCCTGATATCCGATCTGCTCGATCACCTCGCGGCGGATCAGCATACATGACCCGGAAACTGCCTGTGCTTCGTGGGTAAAATTTTCGCTGAGATAGGTCATCAGGTAACCGGCGAAACGCTTGTCATGCGGAAAAAGACTCGAGAGTCCGGAGAAATAACAGAAAGCATCCCAGGGACGGGCTTCACTGCGGCGGCACTGCTTTTGTAATGTTCCATCCCGGTTTAGCACTTTGGGACCGGCAATTCCGGCCTCAGGATGTGTATCCAAAAATCCCATCAGTTCGGTAATCGTATTCTGCTCCACCAATGTGTCCGGATTGATCAGAAGAATATATCTTCCCTGGCTGATCCGCATGGCCTGGTTATTCGGACGTGTATATCCGATGTTCCCGGCATTCACCAGCAGGCGAACAGCTGGAAAATCATCGTGAAGCATTTCCACTGTACCGTCCGCAGAGTGATTGTCAACGACGATGATCTCAAAAGAAACAGGACCCACTGTCCCGTAAATGGAGCGCAGGCAGTCACGCAGAAAATCCCTGGCGTGGTAGGTCACAATGCAGATTGAAACATCAATATTCATGGTTTATCCGCTCCTGCGTTTAAGAAAAGCCAGAAACGGAGTCAACCAGTTGCGCGACATCATTCGATGAATTTCCAAAACCGGGATTTTTCTTTGAAGTTGAATTTCGCGGCGTTTCTTAAAAATCCCAGGCAAACCGCGCAGCGCATCCCATTTGGCGCGCCAGATGATACGTCCCTGTCCTTTGAGGGTGAAATAGAGCAGAAAGAAAATATTTACAAAAATATGCAGGGGAAGGTACAGCCACAGCAGAGAAGTTGGCATATCTTTAAAATATGTCCACACCAGATTGCGATGGCCGTGATAGACAGAGAAATCGCTTCGTTTACCGGTACTCGCAGAACCCACATGATGAACCAGAGCCTGAGGAACCAGCAGACAAGTTAATCCGCGCAGACGCAAACGAAATCCCAGGTCAACATCCTCGAGATAAGAGAAATAATCCTCATCAAAACCGCCTGCGTCCAAAAACTCCTGGCACGGATAGAGAGCCGCCGCCGCGCAGGAACTGAAGATCTCTTGAAATTCGTTCAACGGATAAACAGGAAAATTATAGTTCTTTCGCCACGCCAATCCGCTGACATGATAGACATCGCCTTCGCCGTCCAAAAGAGCGGGATTATCCGCTTGTATCTGGCGCGAGGAAAAAAAAGAATTCGGATATTTATGCGCCGCATCGAGCATGCGCTCCAGCCAATCAGGCTCGGGAAAAGCATCTGCGTTGAGAAGGGCGAGCCATTCTCCACGCGCAAGGCGGGCGCCAATATTATTGGCGGAGGCAAAGCCGCTATTCTGTTCCAGTCTTTTTACAGACAGGTTTAATTCTGAATATTTTTCTTTCAGGTTCAAATAGTCACCATCTGTTGAACCATTATCAACGATGACAACCTCAAAATCCTTATTGGTTTGCATTACCAGACAATCCAAACATTTCCCCAAGTACGGAGAACTATTCCATGTAACCAGAATCACAGAGACACGCACGGCGATATTTAGATCACTCATCATCACGACATACGCAAGAACTTCTTGACTGCCTTTTTCAGTCCTGACAGAAATTGCCGATGGGGCGGGCGGATATCCACCAACTCATAGTATAGGCCGTTATTTTTCGCGGCGTACTCCTCCCGTTTATCCTCGGCAGTCTGAAAAACCGCCAACTTCTTCTCATTCTTTAATATCTCTTTATTGGGGCGGGCCACCAAAAAATCGAACATGGAAGATAAGGGGTTTTGGGAAAGGTATTTGCCGTCCTCTTCCAGGATGAATTGAACCCATTTCTCCCTGTCAGCCTCACCGGCTTTAAAAATATTGTCATTAAATGTTAACAACAAATAGGCCAACGCGCCACCAATTTTACGGTGGTGATCGACATAAAAGAACCGGTTCATGGTCTCAACAATCAACTCTGAATGAATGGCTTCAGTAGGGTCTGTTACCAGCATAGTGGGCAGGTGAGGATATCTCAGGTCCTGCCTTATATGCTCAGGCAGGGCTTGATTCAAGGCCATCGCCGCATTCCATTGTTTCCGTGGGTATTGGTTTCGGTGCGGGCCGACAAAATCCATGGACACAAAATAACCATCTTCGGGAAGCAGTTCTGCAATCTTTTGAAATACCTTATTTATATAGGCAATGTGATGGGCCGCCGCATGATTGACAACCAAATCATATCCGGTTTCAGGGAATGCCACCGTATTCGTATCCATGACATAGTACCTGAATGGACGCCCGCCGGCATGGTTTCTTGCTTCCGCGATCAGGCTTTCTGAATAATCGATCCCGACCGCTTCGTTGATCAAGCCAATATCGAACAACTCGCGCTCCCAGCAGCCGTTTCCACAGTTAAGCATGAGCGCCTTGTTGAATTTTCTTTTCCCAGTCAGGTCCTGAAAAAAACGATAGCCGTTTTTTTCCTTTTCACCGCTGACGCGAATATTCATAAATTCATTTACCTGGCGAATATCGTTCCAGTAGGTGTTTTTATAATAAATATCTGAATTCTGGTTGACGGTGTAATTCATAGATACTCCTTTAAGAAAGCCGCGCCATTAATTCCATCCACGCAGAAGGAACTGTCAGATGATTTTTCAGCACACTAAACGCTAAATAAATACGAACTGTTTATTAATTTTCGTCTGGCGACATCAAGCATTGAATTCCCGAAGCAGACACCAAGTCATCGAAAAGCCTACATTAACATTATTGTTCAAAATTGTAATATGAGCTGAGAAACAGTACAAACCAGCGTAATTGTTTCTCTTCGCCAAATATTTCCATGGAATCAACAGCCGCACTGCTAAGCTGATACCAAGTCTCGTGATCATTCATCAGAACTTTGGTATAGTGAATTAGTTCATCCGTCGTGTTCCACAAAAAGCCGTTTTTGGCATGGTTAATAATCTCAGGCTGTCCACCGCCGTTAAAAACAACAGGCACATTTCCATACTGCGCCGCTTCAATGGTTGATAATCCAAAATGTTCAAACTTTTCGGGGTTTATATCCGGGGCTTCCCCATAACCGGTGGCGTGCCAGTAGATTTTCGCCCTATCCAACAGGTCTTGCAGCTCATCGGCACTTGTATCATACAGCAGCTCTATAGGATAGCCTTTGGCGGTTTCCTCTAAATATCGTATATAACTGTTGCTTTCCTCATCCGTGTGTTTTCTACCCACCAAAACAAGTTTCCAATCCCCAGCCCAGCCTTTATCGCACATCTTAATAAATGCATTGACCATGATATCCTGTTTTTTATTGTGTCCACTCGCGAAGAAACGGCCAACATTAATAATAATATTGTCCTTGCGCAGATTGACAGATTTTCTTTCCGTTTTTACCGGCGGGTAAAGTACATAAGAATTAACCATCCAGTACTTATCAACCCAATCCTGTGTAAATTGCGAGATCGATAAAAACATATCATAGGACTGTAGCATTTTTTCATAAAAGATTGTTCTGATCATCCGCAAGGGGATGCCACAGAATAATCAAACTTTATTGGGAACATACAAGAATAAATATTTGTTTTTGCCCGCGATGGCAGCATACTGGCATAGGTATTATTTATAAAAAAATCATACTCTTGGAAGCGTTGAGAATCATCATGCGCCGAATTCTGCCAACAAAACTTTCTTGTTTAAATTAAAATTCTCATACCTAACGGTTGTATTCTTTACAGGGAGGTCAAAAGCTCCTTCCAGCATCTGAACGAATTCTTTTCCAACAAACTTAGATTCATCGAAAGCATCCGTTTCATGGCAAAGAATATCAATGGCTGCGGAGGGGAAGATCCTGTTTATATATGCAATCGTATGAGCCGTAAGGTTTTCCCCGCCCCCCATTGTAGGAAGATATGCATTATATACACAAACTTTTTTGACAGAGGAAGCAGCAACCCTAGGCTTCACCCTAGCAAGTCTAAGCAATGCCGCGCCATCGCTTTTTCTCTTAACAATAAAGCGGATATATAATCTCTTCGCAAGAAATTTCGGAATCTTCATTCCAAAAGACGCCAGTACTTTAAGATGGGTTTTTCTATTTACGCCTCTTATCAAACCTTCATAAACAATCTGGCCGGCATACAAAAAGAGCACTTTCAATAAAAAGTCAGCACGTGAATTTTTCAAGTGTATGAGCAGTTTGTTTCTTAAAACCAGAAATGTAAAAAATGGCGACCACTCTCCGGATGTTGCAGCGTGAACATGATATACAACTGATTTCGGTGCAAAAATGATCTTCTTGCCATATAGTCTTGTGCGATAACATAAGTCCATATCTTCATAATAGGCAAAGAAATCCTCATCCAGAGCTCCAATTTCTTCAATAAGGGTTCTTTTGATCAACATACTAGCACCGCATACAGCCATAACTTCTCTGGTTGTATCGTACTGTCCCTCATCGGGCTGATGGGTGCCGATATCTCCACCGTCCCCCCTGTCAGTCAAAAAGCTCGCCGCATTCTGTATCTCATTCGGGTTATGCTTAAATAATAATTTTGACCCTACTATTGCCACCTCGTTATTATTATCGGCAACCGCAACCAATTCCGTGAGCCAGTCCGTCTCGACGACCGTATCATTGTTCAATAAAATTATATATTCTGCAGAGGAATTCTTTATTCCAAGATTACAGCCACTCGCAAATCCAAGATTTCTTTTGGCTGTGATCAGCAGCACGTCCGGATAGGTGGAAGAAACAAATTCGCCAGAGCCGTCAGAAGACGCGTTATCCACCACAATAATTTCGTACTCTTCACGCGGAAAATCGAGGCGATACAGCGAATCGATACAATCGCCCAGATATTTTTTTCCGTTAAAGTTGGGGATGATAATGGACACTTTTCTTGAGACGCCATTAAGAAGGCGGATCTCAGGCCGGACCTGATTACGAGATTTCAGCAGGAATTTCTGAAGACGTTCAACCTTGAACAGGCCGCGAATTTGAGCAGGGAATCTACGGATCTTGCGCACTGGCCATAAAATAACATTCGCAGCGCGCTTCAACAACCATTCACGACGATCTCTGGGAGGGGCGAGGAAAACACGGATCTGGCGAAACAAGAGCGCGATCTTCCAAGCCTTGCTAATCACAATCTCGTGGAGCTGTGACTCTTTCTCAGCAAGTTGAGCCTGAACCTCTGCGAGCTGCGATTCTTTTCCCGAAAGCCGCGCCTGTACCTCTGCGAGTTGCGATTCTTTTCCCGAAAGCCGCGCCTGCACCTCTGCGAGTTGTGATTCTTTTCCCATAAGCTGCGCCTGTACACGATTTATGGAGACCTCTCTTTCAGAGAGCATGGACCGTTCCTTCTCGGCGAACTCGCGCAGTACAACCGTGTTTTCGGCAGTAATACGGGCTATTTTTTGATCGCGCTTTGAAATCTGCTCCAGGAGCTGCTGTAATGCTTTTTGCAAAGAATCAAGATCTGGATCATTCTGCCGTTCGTCAAGTGTCTGTTTATTCATATCTTAGCTATCCTTCGGATTCCTTCAACGCAACTTGCAGAGCGGTATTGAAGAGGGTTTTCAAAACCGACAAATCAGTGATTCTCAACGACGCGTCTTTCACCGTCATCAGGGAGATCACCCAATCAAAGGCGCGGTAGTGCGGGCGGTTAACATATTCAAAGATCTTCCCCATCGAATAGACATCGGAAAAACAGCCATCCGGCGATCTTTCATATCCGCCCAGCCCAAAAGGCGCGAAATAGTGCTCGTGCTCAGAGACCGCCCAGC
This sequence comes from Candidatus Villigracilis saccharophilus, assembly GCF_016711665.1. Lineage (NCBI taxonomy): Bacteria > Bacillati > Chloroflexota > Anaerolineae > Anaerolineales > Candidatus Villigracilaceae > Candidatus Villigracilis > Candidatus Villigracilis saccharophilus. The sequence goes on along the minus strand of NZ_JADJSO010000014.1, from coordinate 119,162 downwards.
CAAAATCCTGCAAGATGGGTCTGCCGCCGAGCATTAAAATATTTTCGCGGCAGATATTGCGATGGGTCACAGCTTTTGCCTGCAAAAGCACAAGCATGTTCAAACAATGAAAAATAAAGGTATACAACTCTGTTACAGAAGCGTTAATAAGAGGCAACGCATCGTGTAAATTTTGGAGTTGGGATTTTCCAAAGGTGATGATCGAATAGCCGCCTTCAGACCGCGCCTCAATAAATTGGGGGAAATAATCGCTTTCAAATCTGGAGAGAAAGCGGGCTTCCCGTTCAGCCAGGTCAAAGCTTGTCTGTTTGTAAACAACATTATCCTTCTCGTAAACAAGGCTCCAGTAATCGGCACCATCATGACAGGTTAGGAGTCTGCTGGAAACAAGATATTCATCAGGCAGGATGAGAGGCAAAGGCGTTGATGCATGCCCTTGATCTTGAAATATCGACTGAATGGCGTCTTCAATTGATAACATACGCTCGTCCCAGGTATTTTGACGGGCAAAACTTAACCGTTTTGCCACTTGAGTCGGCGAATAATCACCCAGGGCATGCTCGATCGCCTCAAGCCATTCACTTACAGAGGAGGCCAGCCTGACATATTCCTGATAATAGCGCAGTTCATTTAGATCTGTAGCAACGATCGACTTCCCGGCGCTCAAATATTCAAAAAGTTTTACCGGGTTGGTGGCTTCGGTAAGCAGGCTTTTCTTAAATGGGATAATACACACATCAAAGTGCTGCAAATACTCCGGCAAGAGTTCGTAAGGCTTTTCCCCAAGCAGGAAAACATTACTCATTTCCCTTATGCGGGAGACATCAGCACTCTCCAGCCTTCCGATCAAAACAAATTCCCAATTGGGTCTGGCAGAAGCAAGGTTGTAAATCAACTCGGTATCCAACCAATCAGAAATCGCCCCATAATACCCAATGATGGGTTTGCCCATATCAATTAATTCGTCAGGTAATTTTCGGGACGAATAATTGAAGTGGTCAAAGTCAGTACCGTTCGGCACAAGAATGCACTTCGAATTTAACTGGGACTTCTCATTAAAAAGCAGGCGTGATGTGGTTAAAACAAGATCGCTATTTTTTATCAGCTCGTCCTCAGGTTCAAGCATGTAGGAGGTCACATTGGAGAAACCGCCAAGGTGATCCATGGAGTTATAAAACACCTTCCATGCATATTTTTTTTGCAACTCCATAACCACGGGAGTCCAAAACGGAAGATCCACAAAGCAGACCGCCTTCAAAATGTTGAATTTTTCCCGCAACAAGTCGACTTGATCAAGGAGGGTGTCTTTCGAATCCGTATCCAACTGATCCGCATTATTGTCTTTTGGAACAAGGAGGCCAAACTGCACATCAAAAATGGGTATATCATCCCGAATGGACTGGTACACGGGCTGCGTTCCATGTAAAAAATAAGTGCGAAAATAAAATACCCGGTGTCCATGCGCGGCCAGCTGAGTGGAAATATGTTGAGGCCGTTGAAAGCGATAAGGCCAGTCAATCACTGGAAACACAAGAATATCGGGGAAATCGAAATAATAGTTTTTCATTTTTACCTTACTTTTAAATTCCAGCCGGGCTCGAAATCATTTGAATTCATTACAGAAGTTGAACAAGTTTCCTGCATATTATTTAGAGCGGGGATAATGCGGAAAAAGTTATCAGCGCAAGCCAAGATCATGCCTAAAGGCTCAGGAGACTCTTAACCGCATTCGCCAAATATTAACGATCGTTTTCCAAAGATAATTCGCCATCAGCGCCAAATATTGACGATTGGAATAAACTCCACGTCTTTTGCGGGCTTTCTCCTCCCGAAGATCCTCTATTTTTTGATAATATGTCAGGCGCGCCGCATCAGAGAGAACGCTTTTATTCGGTTTGGCAATGAAGTAAGAAAAGAGAGGGGGCACCTGCTTCGAATTGGAATATTCCCTATCATATTTCAATATCTCATCAATGTAAAAATCCAGTTCTTCTGCGGGGACATTTTTTAATTTGGGGTTGTGAGTGAGCAACTCGTAGGCTATGCCGCCACCGGTATCATGCCGCTCAAGAATCTCAAAGTATCTTGAAACAGACTCGATAATCAGCTCGGAATGGATCGCCTCGGTAGGGTCGTCGAACACCATGGTCGGCAGATGCGGTTTTATGATGGGCGATTTCCTGACAGAATGCGGCAGGGAACGATTAACACGATTAATAAGATACCACTGCCTAAATGGGTATTGATTGCGGTGCGGCCCAATATAGTCAAAATTAACCAGAACCCCATTTTCCTTGAGTGCCGAACACATAATGCGGGATAGGCGGTTTATATATTGAACATGGTGCAGGGACGCGACATTAACAATAAGGTCAAATTGATTCTCATTGAAGTCAATCCCATTGACATCCGTCCGAAAATAGGAAATTGGACGCGCACCCTTTTCCTTCTCAGCAGCCTGAAGCAGATTCATGGAATAATCGAATGCCGTGACGCGCTTAACCATACCCAGGTCTATAAACTCCCGTTCCACCCAGCCGTTACCGCAATTCAAAACCAAACCATGCTCAAATGGCTGTTGGCAGAAACGCTCCTTGAAATCCTGTACCCACCACTTGTTCCTGTTTCCGGTGAAGTTCTGACACATATACTCTAGAACACGGGGGAAATCGTTCCAATACTGACCTTGATAGTAGACCTGGCTGTTCTCATTTACAGCAGTCTGTACGTTCATGGATATCCATCCTTCTCAAGACATATTCTTTGGCGGCAGGCTACCTGAAACAAAGGAGACCACAAAAAGACAAGGCTATTTCCTGACCGAAGGAAATATTATACTTTACCCGCGCCGGCTAAAAAACATAAGGAGCAGCAGGGTAATCACATTAAAAAAATACCTAAAAATAACCATGTGCCGTTCGGCGCACCTGCGCTGCACGCCGCAGTGAGCAACTCCAATCAAAGGATTTTCGTTGAGAAGACCCCTCGCAAAGACGACCGGATTTTTGACCGTTAAAATCCATGCCCGTAGGAGCAGACCTTTATTATGGGTCCATGAGAATATTGATTATCGAGGCTATAGTATATTGAACGCACCACTCAAATGAAATGAGCTGCAAGGTCGTGCTTTTAACCGGCACAGCCTTGCAGCTCATTTTTTACGAAGATAATCGGGAACCTTTACGGATTACTGCCATCCCAATTGCCGGCAATCGGCATGTCGCCTGGAATCCCCAACGCGAACACAACATCCGCAAAACCTATCGTATTGCTGTTTCGCAAATAGAAGGTTGCGCTGCGATAAACACCGATCGTATCAATCCCATCGTTGTTCCAATCACCCGTCACAGGCTTGTCGCCCGCCAAGCCATAGTTAAGCGCAATATCCGCGAACCCGCTCGTGTTCAAATTCTTCAGGAAGATCACACCGTTACTCGGACGGAAGACCCCGGTCGTATCAACTCCATCCCCATTCCAATCCCCGGCAATGCCCACATCTCCAACATTGCCAAGATAAAAACTTATCTCAGGCAAGCCGATCGTGTTGGTATTGCGCAACAAGAATTGCCCGGTCGAAGGACGATATACCCCTATGGTGTCAACTCCATCCCCGTTCCAGTCACCCGCGATCGGTTGATCGCCGGGAGCGCCGAAGGCGATGGTTAAGTCAGCGAAACCAAGCGTGTTGGAATTGCGGAGGTAGAAAGAGCCGTTACGATAGATGCCGATCGTGGCAGTGCCGTTGCCATCCCAATCGCCTGTGACAGGGTAATCTCCGCCCAAGCCATAGTTGATCGCGACATCGGCGAAGCCGGTTGTGTTGGCATTCTTAAGGTACAAAAGCCCATTGCTCGGGCGAAATACACCGGTGGTGTCGCGGCCAGTTGCAAATGTATCAACCGGAATGACCGAGACAGTGGTCGAGGCCGCGATCAAAGCACTCGCGGCTCCACGGGCATTGACAATTATTGTGTATTGCTTAAAGTTGGTCAACCCGGTCAGGGAGAAAGTTGTGGCAGTCCCGGCATTGATCGGCTGTCCACAATTCCCTTCATTTGGGGGAGTGGCACCCGAGGCACAAGTGACAACGATCTCATAATTAACAAGACCACCCGCCAAGGCGCCCGTGCCTGATGTCCAATCCAACTGCGCGGTCGCATTTCCACGATAGGCATACAGGGTAAGCGGCCAATACTCATACGCACCAAGATCAGGAACATTATTATATGGCCGATTTTGCTTATCAAAATCAAGGGTGGCTGTGCTGCCCGCGGCCTGATCCTTTGCCGCAGAATCCAGCCTCAGATGATAATTGTAATTAGGCGAGCCCGGCGAGATAAACCCGGCAGATGCAGCGGAAAGCAGGGGCAAGCCGGTAAAGGTTCCAGCCGCCAAAGGCGAACCATTCGTATTTGTATCTTTGGTGTTGCCTGAAAAAAGGCCGCGATTGAAATTGACGGTATTGCCCGACTGGACAAGAACTGCCACCGCCCCCGCCCCTCCTTCTGTGTGGTGGGCAATAATACTATGGTTGACATTCGCTGTCGTAGATGGTATGCCTGGCGCGGCAAGTACCAAAAGGCCCTGTCCAGAAACGAGCGCCGGCCCCAACCGGTTTTTGGCGATCGTCGTGTGTGAGATCGTGGCAGTCAGCCCTTGAACCTGAATCCCACCGCCGCCGCCGCCAAGCGTTGTGCCTCCAACACTACCCATGGTCACATAATTATCCGCGATGATCGAATTTGTGACAGTAGCGGTTGCAGATGCGCTTAATTTGGATCGCCACAAATACAGCCCGCCCCCGCCGCCCCCGCCAGCGCTACCGCCGCCACTTGTTGAATTTCCACCAATCGCGCTATTCGAAACCGATTTCAGCCGATCAATATTGGATGGGGAGTTGAATATTAATACTCCTCCGCCTGCTCCAAACCCTCCAGTTGCGGCATTTCCGCCTTTTGCTGTATTGCCAGATATAAACGCATCGGTCATAACAAGTGTTGAAGAAGCATCCTCACAAAAAATTGCGCCACCATAACCGCCGCCGCCAGTAACAGCGGCATTCCCGCCTACGGCCTGGTTATTAGTCGCGACAATGCGGTTTAATACAACCGAACTTACCTCCAACCCGATCCCTCCACCGAGAGCATCCGCATACAACCCGCCGCTCGCCCCACTTCCAGTTGAATTCCCCGCCTGAGCAAGATTATTTGTAAACGTAGAATCCTCGACGGTCACCGTGGAACCATATATAAATAAAGCGCCAAAAGCCAACCCTCCCCGATCCGGTCCCACCCCACCAAGGGATTGATTGCCGTCAAAAGTCACACGCTGCAACAAGGAGCTTGTTCCTGTTATTGATGACTCAATTCTTAAACCCGCACCAGCAGCTGCGCCACCAGCCCCTGCGCCTGTATTCGCGCCTAAGGCCTTGTTATTTTTAAAAACCATATCCTTCAAAGTGATGGCGGCCTTTTGGACCCACATTCCCGCCCCAATTCCGCTGGGATCGCCTGGATACGTTGGTCCCAGTACCTGACCGTTCTGGATCGTGAAACCCTGCATATCAAGGTGTGTAGTCGTGGTGTTAAATCCAATAACCGCAACGCCGCGCCAAGCATTCTGGCCATCAATCACAGTCAAATTTACAGCTGGGGCCGCCGATATCCAATTGGCGGTTGAGTAGCCTCCCAAAATAGTCAGGCTCTTGTCCACGAAACAAACCACAGCACGCGTTTGAAGAAATGAGCAATTATCTGCTCCAGCATTATAGGTATAGCTACCCTGCGCTACTAATATTCGGTCGCCAGAGACCGATTGATTAACCGCATATTGGATGGTACGGCAGGGAGACGCAGAGGAACTGCAATTGCCGGCATCTGTGCCGCTAATTGCGACATAGCGCGAAGACGCCTGTGCCGACGCACTGTTCGTGACGCCAAAAAACGAAAATAACATAACAATTACGCAAGTGAATAAAAATATTCTCTGCGGAATCCATTTGATGGTGTTCATAAATTTACTCCATTTAACATTACCTAATTTAACCCACGGTCTTATGGGCGTCAAAGGAAATTACAATATGTCCCAAACTTGATGGAATGGGATCAAATGCAGTTCCTGAACCCTTTTATCCAAGCTTTTTCGAGAGTACACAATTGAGGTTTGTTACTATATTTTAATCGCTCCACTGAGGAATAACCTTAGTGTCAGTTAAATTCCTGACCACAGTTTTGTAAGCATAATTCGAAATAAAAGAGAAGCAATCCTACAAGCCCTTCATGGTTTTTCCAAGTATTGGAAAATCTTAACGTGAATACACCTTAAAAAATCGCGAAATTTTCTCATTCGAGGAACATCTGCAAGATTCACGTGCAGCGCAAGGGTTCGCATTCCAAACATGCTGTGAAATCAATACTTGTCAAGCAACACTGGGAAAGCCGTAACAGCCCCGCGGTAAAACACCACATCTTTATAACAAGGCAGTTATCCTCAGAATAAGAAAAACCATTTTTTATGGATGAACAGCGCATCTCTGTCAACAGCTTTTAGACCACTGCAAAAAAATTCCAGAAATGAACTACCCAATTTTATGACTTCTGGTTTTCATGCAACTCGAGCGCATTAATGATCTGCCTTACGCGCACTTCCCAAGTGTTCTCCTGCGCGGTGTGGAAAAGCTGTTGAATATATGAGGAATCACTGACCAGCGTGAGGGCATGTTCCAAGTGCATAATGAACTGCCCGGCATCGTGAGCGACGAAGACACCAGGGTATTTGCGGCATTCAGGCATATCCGAAGTCACGATCGGTTTTCCCGCAGCCATATATTCGAATAATTTTATGGGTGATGTAGCGAGGGTAATGTTATTGACCAAAAACGGGATGGTGGCCACAGTAAAATGGCAAAGATACTGCGGCAGCTGCGAATAATCACGAGCGCCCAGCCAATGAATATTGGGCATGGATAAAATATTACTGGCTTTGAGCGTACCATCATGATCCGGCCCAATCAAAACAAAATCCCAATGCGGATGCTTTTGCGCCGCCTGACGCACAAGGTCATAGTCAAACCAGCGGGCAAGCGCGCCGTAGTAGCCAATGACAGGGCTGCCTGTTCTTGTGACCGCTGCAAGATCAGGGGGGATCGAGCTGTTTGTCTGAGAAAAATGTTTCACTTCGGCCGCGTTGGGACACAGGATGGCGTCCGGTCTTATCCCTTCCACCTGCCGCATGAGTCTGTCAGCGGTTACCAGTACGACATCCGCCTCTTTGAGCAGAATATCATGACTCGTACTTAATTCTGTTTTATCATGATGGAAGACATCCAGATCATCTATGACTTCGTAGACAACAAGGGGCTGGCGAAATTGGAACAAATATTCACGGTTATACGGTAGCGTAAAAACAAGCGGGCGTCTCACGAGATCAAAGACCGCCCAGGGGGAATCGGACAAATACAGGCCGGGGCTTACCTGCTTAAAGCCCTTTACATTATCAAAATTATCAACGGTGCAGAAAAAAACAAGGTATCCCCTTTCAGCAAAGGCCCTGGCCAATTGATGAGGCCGCTGAAACAAACTGATATTCCAACCGATCGTCGGCGGAAAAATCACAACTCCAGGCGCATGCGGATGCGAATCCAGAATATTTTGAAGGTCCGCAGCGAAGCGGCGGTTATCAGCCAGCGTACTGAAGACATGCTGTTCCCATTTTACATGCCACTTGGCCTGAAATTTTTCCTTATTTTCTTCAAACAAAGCAAGATAGCGCTCATCCCCCAATATTTTGAAGCCTGACTTGCCAAAGTGGTGAATAAACACATCCTCCGCAACCGCGATCCTGTAGCCCGCCTGGCGTATGCGCAGGGAATAATCATCGTCTTCAAACATCCCGATGCCAAACTGCTCATCCAAGGGACCGATCTGCCGAAAGACATCGCTGCGCCCGACAACACAATACATCGCCAGCATTTTGATGGGGGTTAATATATTCGATCTTTCCTGCGCCAGCTTTGCCGCGAACACATCCAAGGCCTCGGCGTCGGTATAAGGCATGACCACGCGAGCCTCGTTATCAACGCCATTTGTTAAGGATCCAACCAGACCCACCTGTTGATCCCCCAGGTGGGCGATCAATCTTGAAAGCCAGATCCTGGTTACCACTGTGTCATTATTTAAAAGTGAAATATATTCACCGTGCGCCGCGGCAATCCCCAAATTATTTGCCCGCGCAAACCCTTCATTTACCGCATTGTAAATTACTTGAATATTTTCATGTGCGGCTGCAAAAGACTTAAGAAACTGCGGGGTTGCATCGGTCGAAGCATTATCGACCACGATCACTTCGAAATTCGGATATATCGTCTTTTCGCAGACGCTCTTCAAACACAGCTGTGTATATTCGAGATTGTTATAGGTGACGATGATGATACTCACTTTGGGGAACAGGGTTGGGAGCGCCTGTTTGACCCGCTTATAACGATCATCCCATGTATCCCGGGGCGAAAAATAAATACTTTTAAGAGCCGTCTTTGATGAATCATCGAATTCATCTTGAACAAAACGAGAAGGTGAAACGACGATCCACAAATCGCTTTTTTGAATGGGACCAGAATCCTTGTGCGGGGTCCCCTCCGAAAGTTCACCGCCCGAGCGGGGAACCTTCACATCATTAGAGATGATTTTCCATCCAAAGTCTTCCCGCAGGGAATAAGCCACGGAACTCCAAAACGACTGGTCTACAATACAGACTGCGTCAACGATATCAAGCTCGCGGCGTAAAGAACCAAACATACGGCGAATATTCGCGGTCATTTCCCCATCCAACGAATCAGCGGCGATATTAAAAGGACCTGACAATTGAACGTCAAGCCCGGCCGCTTTAACGGAACGAACCGTAATTTTCGGGTCTTTTTTATAGGTTGAATATATGTGGAAAACGCGATGGCCGTCCCGAGCAAACCCTTGCGATATTTGCCGGCGCCTTAGAAAACGGAAACTCCAATTGAGCGTTGACAGTAGGATGACATCATATGACGATGGAACAAGATCTGCAGTTGAAACCGCCCGCAGGTCAAGCAAAGACCCTGCGGGAGGGCTATTTTGAAAGCGGTCCGGGATCAACTTGCGTTTAATTTTTTGTATGGTTTTTCGATATAAGGAACCCAAGCCATCATTCTTCCAGACCCTTAAGCTTTGAAAAAACATTTTCAATAATCTTTCGAGCTTTCCGCCAGAGGGGGCGATCTTCAGGCGCAGCCGTCGAAAACGCGTTATCACGGACCATGCCATACTGCCGGTGATTTCCGCCATTTGCCGATCTTGAGCGTGAATGCGCGACAAAAGCGCCTGGTTCTCCCGATGGTTCTCCCGGTCCTTCTCCGCCGATTGGGCGGACAACGCTGGTATCAATTCCGCAGAAAACACATCGTATTTTGCGGTCAAACCGACAAAATCAGTGTGAGTAAACCGGTAAAGTTCCTTGATCTTTTGCGCCCTGCGGGAATCATTTAAAGCTTCGAACAGCAAGCGCAAGCCGAACAGTTTCACATAATTAGGCGTGCCAGACTCCAGCGCCGTCATCCCTAACGCGAAGCCGAGATCAAAGCCTTCCGATCCAAAATACTCGACAGATCCGGGAAATATTTTTATAAAGTCCTGCGCGCTTTTTATATCACGGTAATGGTCAAGGATCAGAAAGAGTTCAAACACTCCGCGAATACGGGTCTCGGGACGATAAACGCTCGCATTCGTTTCATTGGAACGAATGCGGAAACGAATCAGTTTTTCCGGTAAAACATGGATCTCATATTTCAGGCAAAGGCGCACCCACATATCGAAATCATTGGCCTGCCCCAGTCCATGACGATAGGGGCCGCAATCCTGATAGCAGGACCTGCGGATCAATACACTGGGGTGGCAAAGCGCATTGCCCTGATAAAAAAAGCGATTTAGCCATTCATGGCGGGTACGGTTGGGTTGATCGAATATCTTATAGTAAAAATGAGAGACATCCCCGAACGGTTCGCCGTTTTCCCCGATCATGCCCACCTTTGTAAACACCGCGCCAAATTCCGGATGTGTATCCAGAAAAGCCACCTGTTTCTCGAGTTTGTCCACCTCCCACACATCGTCAGAATGGTGGATGGCGACATATTCCCCGCGAGCCACATTTGAAACGGCCTCACGAAAATATGACATGAACTGATTGGTCTCATTTCTAAAGGTCCGAATCCGTTCATCTGTATATTCAGAAATGATATCCCACGAATCATCAGTAGAAGCATCATCCCAAATAATCAGTTCAAAATCCCGATAGGTCTGCTTTAAGACGCTTTCAATCGATTCGCGAATATATTTGGCATGGTTATAAGATGTTAAGATCACAGAAACTTTAGGGGGGATTTTCACGATTCACTCTCAGCGGTCAGGTAGTTTATGATCAGATGTTATATCATTCAATTTTGATTTCATCTTTTATGATAACTTCCGCCCGTTTTTTTGACAATCCCAGCGCGAGAGCGGCACATGGCTACAGCAAAATCACTGATTATTTTTTTGATCGCGCATCATCCATTCATAGGCGGATAAGACGCCCTCTTCCAGCGGAATTTTCGGTTCCCAACCGAGGTGCAATTTCGCGCGGGAAACATCCAATATATTGACAGGCACATCAAAGGGGCGCCCCTGCAAGTACTTTACCCGCAATGGAATGCGGGTGATATTTTTAATCACAGCGAGTATGTCATTCAGGCTATGCCCACGCCCGGAGCCGATATTAAACACCTTCAGGTCTCCCTGGTAGAGGGACGCTTGAAAAAAGGCGGCCGCAATATCGCTCGCATATACATAATCACGCAAAACAGAACCGTCCCCCCAAATGCCGATTTCCTGCCCGGCGGCAGCCTTGCCTAAAAAGGCAGCGATCGCCCCCTGAGTTTGGGCCATGGGCTGCCTTGCTCCGTAGGCATTGGCAATACGCAAAATGCAATAATCCAGGCCATAGAGAGTCCAATATAAATGTAAATATTTCTCGACCGCCAGTTTTATGATCCCATAAGAACTGATCGGGTCGGTGGGGTGACTTTCCTTGATGGGTATTTCGCGCGGAACCCCATAGACCGTACCCCCGGAAGACGCGAATATGATCTTTTTTAAACCTGCACGGCGCATCTGTTCAAGCAGCTGCAGGGTGCCAATGAGATTGGAATCAACATCGTAACGCGGGTCTTCAATGGAGGTCTGTGGAACCGTGGTTGACACCAGATGATAGACCACGTCACAACCTGAGAGCGCGTTGCCGACATGACCAGGATCGAGAAAATCGCCAGTCATGATCTTTGCCCCGCGCTGACCGCAATAATCCAGATAGCGGGCGCGCGGTTGATCAAATACGCGCACCTCCCGACCATTCGCGAGCAAGGTGTCAACAAGATGGGATCCTAAAAAACCACCCCCGCCAATCACTACAATTTTCATTAATCCTTCCGTCACAACCATGGCTATTCAATCAGACGCAGGCGCAGAAACGACCCAACAAGCGCGGTAATGAGGGCCGGGGAAATTCCAAAGCCAAATAAAAAAACATGGCTACGCCAGGAAACAAGCATAGCCATGACTCTGGCAGAACGATCGCAGTCGGCTTTCATGGTTCTTCTCCTCAAAGTTGAGTTTCTTTTTAGTGGCTTTGGAACGCGAATTCAGCAATTAGCAATGGCCGAATAATTCTTTAAATTCCATTGTATTGTGAAATTCGCATTCATGTTTTTATTTGAGAACCCTGTGTTCTTCCAAGGCAGATTGCCAAATCTACGATATGTTGTTGCGAGGCGGTTTTCCCTGGCAGCGCCCGCCTGGGCAGGTGTGCCGAAGCAATCTCCACTTACACAGACAAAGCTCATACATTTGGAGATTGCTTCGTCGCACAGAACGCTCCTCGCAAAGACATTTTCCTGACCTGGGAATAGCCGTAAGTCAGCCGTTGATATCCCTACGGGAGGGCGTCCCAATTCCCGGAAATCGGCATATCGCCAGGATTCCCGAGAGCGAAGACAAGGTCGGCAAACCCGATCGTATTTGAGTTACGCAGGTAGAACTGGGCATTACGGTAGACTCCGATCGTATCTATCCCGTCGCCATCCCAATCGCCGGTGATCGGCTTATCCCCGCCCAGCCCATAATTGAGCGCGATCTCCGCAAAGCCGGTTGTGTTGGTATTCTTCAGGAAGATGATACCGTTGCTCGGGCGGAAGACGCCCGTGGTATCGAAGCCATTCCCATCCCAATCCCCGGCGATGCCCACATCACCCACATTCCCAAGATAAAAGCTCATGTCGGCAGGACCGCTGTCGTTGGTGTTTCGCAGCAAGAACTCCCCGGTGGAAGTACGAAAGACGCCAATGGTGTCTGTGCCATCGTTATTCCAGTCGCCGGCGATGGGCTGGTCACCGGGCGTGCCGAAGGCAAAGACAAGATCCGCAAAGCCAAGGGTATTGGAGTTTCGCAAATAAAACGAGCCATTGCGATAGATGCCGATCGTGGCCGTACCGTTGCCGTCCCAGTCACCCGCTACCGGATAATCGCCGCCCAACCCATAGTTGATCGCCACATCTGCATAGCCAGCCGTGTTGGCATTCTTCAGGTATAAAAGCCCGTTGCTGGGACGGAATACTCCGGTCGTAACCCCGCACGAGATCGTTACGCCACAGGTGATGTTCAATTCGATATAGAGCGGAGTCAACCCGACGCTGATCGAAGGGGATGGGGTGACAGAGTTACCAAGCGCATCCCAAACGGCCAGAGGCGTGCCAAAGGGAGGAGCGACCGAATGCGAAGCACCATCCAATGACCATAACACCATAATGTGACGGGTCCCCAACTGGAACTCGTAGCCTTTTACACCCGCATAATCAGTAACATCGCGCAGCACGAAAGCGTTCTGTAATTCACTACGGGCAAATTGAAAGGCTGTGTAGGCCGGACGCGGAGTCAGGTTGGAGTTAAGCAAGGCCGAGTTATTCCAGCCCAACACGCTGAACCAGATATTTGCCCGCAGCCACTGAGAGATGGCGGCGGCGTAGCTCTGCGCGACATAGCTGGCCTTGGTGGTTTCAAAGTCCGCATCGTTGCTGCAGAGGGTACACAACAGCGCGGTCTCGGTGTTCATCAGGAATTTACCCGAGACGCCATACTGGCTTAATTTGCTTTGAATGAACTGCGCCTTGGCAGTGACCGACGGGCCGGTTGTGTTCCAGGCGCTTTGCCAATTGGGATTACTATATTGTCCCAATTGGTTCAGGTAAAAGTCATAGGCGTGGAAGCTCACCCCGTCGAAGTAAGGCCCGCCGCCATTAAGCAGGATGCCTTCCAGGAATTTACCAGGGATGGGGGAATTGCCAACCGCAGCACAGCCTGCGCCCGGGCGCGGATCACAATCCATCAAGAGACCGCCCAGCAAGACCTGGGCCTGCGCGTCGGCGGCCTTGATCTGCGGATAGGCCGCCTTCAACATATCGGCATAGTACCCGCCGCCATAGTAGGGGTCAGCGTTATCGCCCCAGCAGCCATAGACGCTGTCAGCCGCAAAATAGGAGGGGTCTATATCCGGCTCGTTCCATAATTCCCAGTATTTAACATTATAAGGAGCGACGCTATAGCGCGCGACCAATTCGTTCATAAAACCGGCAAAAGAAGCCAGCTTATCGGCGCGGACCGGGCCGCAGGTTGAGCCGGAGCCCGCAATCTTACGAGCCCAGTCCGGGGTGCTGCGTACGATCAGGATCACCTGAATGCCATTGGCGGAGGCGGCCTGCAATTCAGCATCTAGACTGGCCAGCGCGCCCCAATTACGCACACCTTCGGTAGGTTCCACCACCGACCAAAGGACGCCGTTGCGGCGAGACCAGGTGGTATTGGCGGCCGCCATTTGGGTCAATCCGCCGGCAGGCGTAAGTTGGGCCATTTCGGCCCCGAAGACCGTCTGGAGCACAGGGGCAGCGCCCATCTCAGACAAGGTTTTCGTAATTTGTTGGCCTGGACGGGCGGCCATTTTATGACCAGCTTTGCCTGACAGGATCAACGAAGAGGCGGAGGCTGCGTTCGACCTGCCTAAAAACGGGGAGAACAGCAATACTCCCAGCAGAATCACTATCATGATACGGGTTGATCTTGAACTCATTTTATTACTCCTTTCCATTTCTCTTTTGCTAGTCTACTACAAAATGGATGTTTATTACATTCCTTTGAATATCCATTTTTTGAACCGCGCAAAGAACGCGAAGAAACCCATATGGGTTTGCGAACTTTGCGATCTATTTAACGTCAATCATGGAGAGCGAGGCATCGCTACCAAGTCATGGCCGAGAGCCTTCGGCCGCTGAAAAGCGCTCCCTCAGGGAGACATGATTTTAGCTTATCGGAGAGGCTCTTCGCTGCGCTCAGAGCGACAGCGCACAGGACTTTCTCAAAGTACAGAAACCATTAATGCGAACTTCACGAATATACGAATTCAAGGAATTTCAAAAGCATGATTCGAGCCATTCGCTAATTCGCTGAATATTTCCGATACTGTTCAAGGTAGTCCGGGGATCATCTTATGTAGTAATAGTAGGCAATACTATAAACAGAGGCAAGGTCCAGACCCAGAAAAAAGAGAGCATATACCCAAAGCTTTACGCGCGGAGAAAGGTGTACCCAGCGCTCCAGAAAATATGCGATCTCAAGCCAGCCCGCATTTAACATCAGCATGGTAGGGATGATGACCGGGTATGCGTAACGGGCAACTGGAATGAAAATTTCGGGACCAATCAGTGATGAGATCCCCCGTAAAAATGTTTGCACCCATATTCCAGCCAGGACAATACCCAGGAATAAAACAGATTCAAAGATGCGAGAATGACCTCGGCGAAGAACCCCTAGAATACGCCACCAAACCCAAACAGGGTAATCATCTGCAGCAAGAAATAGAATTGATTTGTAAAAGGTAAAAGGGAAACATGGCCCCAACCAAATTTAGCCCAAAAAGTTTGTAAGAGATTCTGAGCCGCGGCATGATAATACCAACCTGCCCCACGCCAATCCAAAAGAAGACTAACCTCCTGCGTTGGAAAAAGTATAATCCGAGAGAACTCCAGACTTAATTCTTTAGCCCATAACCGAACGGATGGTCCAGCGACTTCTCCTGAAGCATTGCGCAATAGGTTATGAAATGGAATTCCTCCCCACTTTCCCTGCTGAGCCAAAGAATCATCAAATTGAGGGACTTCATTCAGCGGGCGGAGACCTTCAACCAATACAAGGCCATCATAGTAAACTGTTATTGTTTCTACATTGCCTATACCAGCCGGCGACAGCATCACCCGTGCAAAATTAGCATCCTGTGCTAAAGGAAAAGTCATAGCAAAAAAAGTCGGCGAAGTATCTATTTTAAATCTCTGTGATAAGTAGGAATCTCCATCAAAAAGGCTCAGCGCATCGCTGGTTAGCGGCTGGGAAGCCCAAATCCAAGCGCCTAGCGTAACGGTTTTACCTCTTAGAGCACTGAACTGCTCAGAAGGTAACAATTGAAAAATTGCGGGCCTCGGCTCGTTGGGCGCAATTTCTATTTGCATAATATTATTCCCGAGCGGTGCATCTACAGAGCGTTTTGAAATTTGGCTTTCTTGAAAAGTGTCACGCCAACGACCCCAGAATAAAGCATCATTCCATGAAAAAACAGAAATCGAAATAGTTATCGTGAGCAGCATGAGTACCACCCAAGGCACCCAACGCCAGCGGTTTCGAAATAAGACTAAAAGCAATACCAGACCCAGCAAAGGCAGAGCCAGGATAACCGTCTCTTTCGTCCACAAACATAATAAGGCGGCAGCGCCGACCCATAACAAACCAGGAAGGGAAAAACCGCGGCGGATGAGGCGCAGACTGCCCCACAGGAACAGGCAGAAAAGCACGACCGCGCCGACATCGTTGTTGACGGAGGTCATCAGGTCGGTAAAGCCCGGCAGCAGGGCCATGCTGAGCGGCACCATCCAACGCAGGATATGGTCGTCGGAAACCAGTTCCTGCAGCATGCCCCACGCGCACAGAATACTTAACAGGTACAGGCCGAGCGAGACAAAGCGCGCAGCATACAACTGCAGGGTGACATCCCAGGTTGAAAGGAAGCGCAAAGGCAGGGATGCGAGTAAATAATATAAGGGCGGGTCGCCAACCTGTGAGACGCCGATCCAAACGGCTTCGTTGCTGGCTTCCAGATCCGGCAAAAGAGCCATGCCGCGAAAAAAATCATGTTCGATCATCGAGGCGGCCAGCGCGCGGCGCAGGGGCTGGTCAAATTCGCCGCTGAGCGGCAGGCCCGGGCGGTTGGCGATCAGCCAGGCATACTCGAAGTGAGCGGGCTCATCGTAATGCTGCCAGGGGGGCACCAGAAAAACATAGAGCAGCCCATGCAAAAGCCCCAATATCAGGATCAACCCCAATGAGGGTTTGCGCACGAGACGCGTGATCAATTAATACGCCCCCTTGCCGCGCAGCACGATCCAGAAGGTGCGCATCAGGATGTAGAGATCCAGCCAAAAGGAGTAATTCTTAACATAGTACAGGTCTTCCTCGGTGTGCAGGTGCATGGGCTTGTCGCTGCGCCCGTGGATCTGCCACCAACCGGTCAAGCCCTGCGGGATGGCGAAGCGTTCACGCTGCCAGGGTTGATAATTTTTGACCAGCTCCGGCAGTTCCGGACGGGGACCGACCAGGCTCATATCCCCATTCAAAACATTAATTAACTGCGGGAGTTCATCCAGGCTAAAGCGGCGCAAGAAACGACCAAGGGGGGTGACACGCGGATCACCCTGCTGCTTGTGCAGGATGTTGCCATGCACGTCGGTTTTCGCAACCTGTATAAATTCTGCGCCAACGACCATGGTGCGGAATTTATACAGGGTAAAAAGGCGCCCGTTCTCTCCGGCCCGGCTTTGCTTGAAAAGAATTGGACGCCCGTCAAAGATGAAGATGGCCAATGCCACAACTGCCATAACCAGAAAGGCCGGGATGACAAACACACCGATCACCAGGAGATCAAATACGCGTTTGATCATGCGCTGATACTCGCTCAAAGCGGCGGCGTTCAGGTCGAGCATGGGCAGGCCGGCAAACTCGGCAAGCCTGGCCTGATGCAGGGCAAGCTCAAAATAATCGGGGACGATCCAGACGCGCACGGGCAAATCCTGCAGGGATTCGACCAGCGCGTTGACATGATTGTAGGCCCGCCGCGGAAGGGCAATGACCAGATCATCAATATGTTTTTCCTCCACGATGAGGCGGGCGGCGAGGATCTGCCCAAGCACGTCGTCCTGAGAATTTAATTTTTGCGGATCGTCATCCAGAAAGCCGATCAATTGCATGCCGTTCTCAAAATACGAAGACAGGCGCTTTTCCACGATCCTGCCGACCGGCCCGGCCCCGGCAATGAGCACATGGCGGACCCGTTCCACATCCCGATGCCAACGCCAGTACAGGGGGCGCGCGATCAGACGCCAGATCAACAACATCAGGTAGGCGGCCAGGACAAAGGTAGTGAACAAGGCACGCGAGACATCACGATAGCTTAAATACATGACGCCGGCCAGGGTGATGCCAGCCAGCGCGGAACTAAAGGTCAGGCTGGTGAATTCATCCACGACGCGCAGGTTCTTCCTGCCGTCGTAGACCGAGAAAAAGATCATCAGAACGACCCAAACCAGCGGGAAAAATATATAGAGCACAAGCGGCAGGTCGAGGAGATCCGGTGTCAGATGCTGGACAGGCAGGTATGCATCGAGAAATGGCCGCAGGGATTGGCTGACCCAGAGCACCGCTGTGATAACAAAAAGGTCCATAAAGAGCGCAAAGATTGCAAAGTTAACTGAAAATCGTCTGATCATGTTGCCGCCTTTCTCAAGAAATCGAAACATCTTATCTGAATCACTTTCCTGAAAACTTCTTTGATTATCCTAAAAACAACGAAGGGATTTCAAATACATAAAAGAGGCAATTCTCCCAAAAGTTGCGGCTCGCAATGATGTTGAAACGTATAACAGTTTTACCAATAAAATGGCCTTGGTCAGTCTTGCTACTAGCAAATTTACGCCGTTGAGCTCCCGGCAGAAAACTGGCATTTGCATTTCACAAAGATAATCAGATAGGGTTGCACCGTGCCTTGCCCAGCCGCTAGACAAACGAATTTATCTTATTTTGCGCTCACTTCGCCACCGGGCAAAATCTTTTTTTATTTGCAAACCCTCGACCCTAAAGCATCTCAATCGCTCAGGAAGGCGCGCGCATATCTGATAAAACAAGCGTTCATAGGAATCCGTTACGGTTTCCCAGGAATATACACTTTGAGCGCGCTGACGGGCTTTATGGCGATAAGACTCAACCTTATCCGGATCATTCAAAAGCTCCTCCAGAACCCGGCGCAGATCCCTGGCACCGACTTTGCCATCGTATGCAAAACCCGCTTCGCCGATGGTCTCCATGTTTTCCGGGGTGTTATGGGTAACAACGCAATTCTCAAAGGCCATGGCCTCGACCAAAGCCGGGTGTGTGCCCCCGACGCCGGAGCTTTCGACAAAGACATAAGCGTTGGAGCCTAATTCCTGATAGCCGTTGCCAAAGACATAGCCGGTGAAAATAATGCGCTGGTCATTGGCGGCCAATTCTTTCAGCCCCGCGATATACTCTTCCGCATAAGGAGCGTCACCGACAATGACACATTTCAAGTCAGTGTCCAGTTCACGGAAATGCCTCGACCAAATGATGGGCGCAATTTTCAGGGACGAGCCTGCCAACGAAAAGGATATATTTACCGGGCTGCAGCCCATATTGGGCAAGGGTCTCGGCGGGCGGAAGAATTTCAACATCGGAGCCATAAGGGATGTAAGCAGGTTCGTCGCCATATTGATCACGGTAATAGCCCTGGACCACGTGGGAATCGGTGATATAGACGTTCGGCAGTTTTGTCGCGAGGAACTCGGCAAATTGAATGTACTTTCTGGCCAACGCAGGCCATTTTTCACGTTTCCAATCCAGACCATCCACGTTGAGAATGGTCTTTGTACCGACCAGGCGGGGGATCCAGGTAACGGGACTGTTGCCGGCAATGAAATAAAGACCGACATCATACCCTTGCGAAAGGGCGTGCAGTGACGAGATCAAAGAGTGGACCATGGTATCCAGATATTTATTGGCGATGGTCGGCAGTTTGACCAGACGCATGCCTTTGTAATGAGAACCTTCGTACGTGATATGATGCGAACGGCAATAAACGGTCACTTCGTGACCGCGCTGTACCAATCGCTGACCCAGCTGTTCGACACAGGTCTCGAAGCCACTATAACTGGCGGGAATGCCGCGCGTACCTAAAAGAGCTATTTTCATGCATGTCCTCGTTGCCTGATAACACGCGCAGGGATACCCGCAGCGATCGAATTTACTGGCAAGTCTTTTGTCACCACACTGCCTGATGCAATTACACAGCCCTGACCAATATGAACGCCATCCAAAATTGTGCTGTTTGCACCAATCCAACAATTGTCATCAATGACAACACCCTTTCGAGTGGTTGATTGAAGGCGAATCGGTAGTGAGAGATCATCAAATCCGTGATTTTCGGAGAAGATGTTAACTTTAGGACCCATGATAACGTTATTACCGATCGTAATACCGCCTTGTCCTCCAAGAAACGAATAGGCTCCAACAGCAGAATTATCGCCAATCGTAACGCCAGTTCCCAATTCATGGATCACGCCGGTACATTGAATGGATGTAAATTTGGCTATGGTAACGTTATTCCCCAATACGATCCCGTTTTGAGAAAGCGCGTCCATGAACACAAAATCCTCGATAATGACGCTGCGCCCCACGGAAATACTCTTCTTATGAAGCAGGGTGATATTTTTGCCGGCAAAGAGCATTCCTTCAAAATGGGAGAATTGATAACGATGCAAGATACCGCGCAACACTGCAATCCCGCGCCGCAATGAGATACTGAGCAGGTCGGATATGGATATGCGTGGGTCTAGAGAATAACTTTCATCATTTTTTAACCGTCGGATAATTCTTTCGGTCCAGAGATGCAGGATTGAACGATTAATTTTATTCATTTTCAGGCTACTCTTTTACAAATTCAAAACTGGCTATATCAAGGGCTTAAAAGATAATATAACTAGGCAATCAAGATATCGTCATATGTTTGCATAACGAGGTTAGTGGTTATCTCAATACTGAAAACCTGTTTGACTCTTTGATACCCACCTTCTCCGAGCCGCTCACGCTCTTCTGGATGGCTGATCAAAAAATCGAGCGCATCCGCCAGCAAACTAACGTCATCATGGGGAACCAACAAGCCTGAAATATTAGGTTCAATAGTTTCCAATGGCCCTCCATGATCCGTTGCTATCACCGGAAGGTGGGATGCCATTGCCTCCAGTACTACCAATCCAAAGCCCTCCGGTAAAATCGAAGGGACCACAACAATATCCAGGAGCGGATATATAGTTGTCATATCCTCTATAAACCCGGTAAATGTGACCATGACTTCCAGCCCAGCCTCTGACACTTTATTTTTTAATTCCTGCAGATAATATTCATAACCGGTAAATATGTCGCCGACAATAAACAAATGGGGTGAATTCTCTTTTTGCCGATGCAGCAAGTCAATGAAGGCATCAAGCAGATAAGCCTGCCCCTTTCGTGGGCTGATTCTGCCGATCACGCCGATATTAATCAATCCTTCTTTTTGCTGACCTTGAGCTGGTCCCTTTGCAAAAGCCTGTAAATCAATTCCGTTGGGGATAATCCTAACTTTCGTTCGATCTGGAAATTGTTCAGCGGTTACATTTGAAATACAAACTATCCTGTTTGACAGGTTTACGATCAATCGGCAATAAAATCCCCATAGCTTTGGGAATTCTTCACTTACGATCTCGTGAATATGCCATATATGTGGTTTCCCCGCCAATTTTGCGGCGAAAGCCCCAGTCAAGACAACCATTGTTTGGGTGTGCACAAGATCTATTTTATGCGCCCTGATAAATAGCGCCATCCAAATGATGTTCGGTAAAATTGCGAGCAAAAATTTGACCAACGCAAAGCCCTTCACTGAGCCACGACGAACCACGGTAATAGGGTGAACATAATATTCGACCTGTAATTGTGATAATACCTTCTCCAGCGGCCCTGAGTTTGGCAAAATTACAATAGGGTTGAATTGTTCACGCGGCAGGAATTCGATGATTTCAAGCAATATTTTGGTACCTCCATATAAATCAGCTGTGGGATGCAGGTACAAGACATTTTTTGGTTTGAGTAAATTATTCATTATTCACCAAGCTTTTTCGCCAAATATCAGCCATTTGGAGCGCCAGAGTCTTGCGATCAAAAGCTTCTATTCCTTTATTCGTTATAGTTTGAGATTGATTATTTTTGTGAGATTGATATATTTTTTCTACATAGCTGGCAATACCCATAATTTCATCAAAGCGGAAACTCTTTCCCAAATGATTTTCATCTACGAGTCTGCTGGAAGCGCCTTCTTCAGCGATCAATAATATCGGGGCTTTTTGAACAGCCCAATATTCATAAAGGGTTCCTGAGATGGCGGTGGTATTTCCGACAGGCTGCACCAAAAAAAATAGATTCGATGACCATAACCATTCGACAAGCTCTTTGCGGGCGACAGGACCAATTTCCTTTATACAATCCATTGGAAGCCCAACCTCCTTTATCAGCTCAGCATATTCAGGCGAGAGACTATTTCCTAAAAAGACCACATCCACGTCATATTGTGCGGACGGGTTATTTCGAAAGAAAAGACCCAACCCCAAAAAGAAGGGGGTGATATCACGATAGTCCTTCTGATATCCCCACGCCGCGCTAAGAATTAAAAACTTGTCGGATGCTGGAGGCTCCGTCCTGTTTCGCAATGGCAGAAATTCGGCCAGGTCACAACCATTGGGAATGAAATGGAACTTCTTTTGATCAAGGTTAGCCAGATAGCGTTCTTTATACAAGCGGTAGCTGCGTTCTGTAGCGAGGACAACTTGCGCGGCGGATTTGATGATGACAGCTTCGAGCATTCTCTCGATCGCTCTGCGCCAGGCTGGTCTTTGCTGAAAGGCGGGGGAGCCAACCCAATCATCTTTCATATCAAAGACAAATGGTTTGCCGGTAAACCAGCGCAACATCGTACCGATCAACGCGTTGGTGAAAGTCGGCGCCACGGCATAGATCAGATCGACTCCCCAGGCTTTCATATTTCGCAGAGCTAAAAGGAAGACACGTATCCCCCACCAAAGACTCAAGCCGGGAAACAATCGTGTGACGATCCGTCCAATATATCCACTCAGGAAAGTGGATATTCCTGACCGTCTCGTATGCGGCTGAAAAGCCTTATTTTCCAATTCGGATGAAGATGTCTTCCCAGAAAAAGGGGCTGGAACGCGGACGATAATGGTCTCAGGAGGAATCTCTTCTTCCAGGAAAGCGGAGAGTCGATCTTCAGGCACCACCGTTCTATCCGGGTCCTGGGTGATGATAATGAGCTTCCAATCTTGAGAAGCAATATATTTAATAAACTTCACCAGTCGGATCGAGGCCCCAGCCGAACTTAACGGCGGGAAGTAGCGGGAAATTACCAAGGCAGTCGGCATATGATTCCTTATCTTATTATCTAGTTCTCTTTGATATATAGTTACCAGCCAGCTTCCAGGCGCGCGGAGAAAGATGAATGATCTTTTACTCTATTTCTTTTTGTTTTTATCAGCGGGAAAAAATGCGATCGCCAGGAGCACCCAAAATAATGCCCTAAGATTTTCGATGTCAAGCATGGATGACCCCATACCTACGAGGAGGAATGCGACACCAGAAGCAAAGACACCTGTCGCCAGTCCTTTTTCCGGAAGTTGTGCCTGCTCACTTCTCAACCTTCTCCAGGTCGTTGTAAAAAACCTCCCCATTAAAAAGAGAAAAATAAACAAAGCCGGCAGGCCGCGTTCAAAGGCAATACCGATGAATAAATTATGCGCTCCAAAATCACCTTTTCCAAGAAAAGGTTCATTTGAAACCACCGTTGCGATACCGGTACCAAACCAAGGCTGCGCGATTATACTTTCAAGCGCCCTCTTCCAGATAAATACGCGCCATTGAACTTCCGCCACCTGACCAGGATTAAGCAAAGAGTTGAGGCGATCAGCCGCCGCATTTGATTGCAGGGCAATAACCAGAACCAAGGCTCCAAAGAAAACAGACATGAAAAATAATTGTATTTGCCGGCGGGTTAACTGTCTTCTACCCCAAAAAAACGTTTCGATAAAAATAGCGATCGCTATGGCTGCGATTGCCGCTGCCCAGGCGGTACGTGAAAAAGTGGCGATAAGGCCAGCCAACTGCGTACCGAGAAGCAGGCCAAAAAAGACCTGGCGCCGCCCGCGAGCCTGCCGAAACAAGCCCCAAGTCAAGCCGATCATGATGCTCATGAACGCGCCAAACCCATTTACCCGGTAAAATGTTCCATGCCCACGGAAAATAGTATTGATATAAAAGTGCGCCCTGAGAACTGCGGGATCTGTCCCTAAAGTTTCCGTCGGAAATTTTGACAGGAATCCAAGAAAGCGGTCATTTGTCATGACACCGCTCAATAACGCCCCGCTGGAAATGGTTTGAATCACCGCAATCAGCCCAGATAATGCCGCTGAGACTGCCACGATGGTCAAGAAGGTTTGCAGGTGTTCCTGTTTGGTTAGAAAGAACCAAAAGGCCGGGTAGATCAGCGCCCCAGCAAATGCCAAACGAAAGACAACCCACATTCCCTGGACTGGACCAACCACCAACGGGCTTCGTGCATAGGTAATAACAGCCAATAGGGCAAAGACCACCCACCAACCCAGGAGAGGAATAGCGGGTATACGCCGAGCAGTTATAACTTTTAGAATGATGAGTAAAAAGGTGAGCAGTGATAAAAAAAGCAATGGGGAAACATAAAGATTGAATAGCCAGCCAATGGAAATGCCAATCTCGTAGGCAATAAAAAAACCGATCAAATATAAGACCCGGCGAGGTTTGAGGACAATGGATTCAGAGCGGGCCAGGAGATTGGCCGTAAAGGTATTAATATTCGCCATCTTATCGAGAATCCTTTCTCCGCATCCAAAAGCTACTGGGCCAACGTTCTGATTGATACCACGGAAATAATTCTTTTAATCTGGCTTGATGTTTGAAATGCAGGTAGCTCATGCTGATCATGACTTCGAACTCATGGTTAAACAGGAGAAATGCATGCAGAAGATATTGCTCCTGCCAGAACATTTTAAGCCCTGGTCTAAAAAAATGATGGGGCAAATAGTCAACTGGAAAAAAGATATCGTGAACATGGATAATAACGCCGGGGTTTAGCTGAGGAATCACATGCAGGAATAAATAATTGACATCGCCAAGCGGCTTGACAGTATGACTGGAATCAATGAATAAAATATCATCCGCCTCAAGGCTGTTAAAGATGCTGATATCCAAATCTTCAATTTTCTCGACGATCAAACGGCTAACGCCTTCATATCCCCTGCGCAATTCACTTGAAGGGTACGGCTCAATGACGATAAACTCTCCGCCATGCCCTTCCTCCTTATTTTTCGTTATGGCGGCTGAAGTGATCTTGGTGGACATTCCAGCGCCAATTTCAATGACCCTTTTTGGCTTAAAATGACGCACAAAGGTATAGAGCCCGAGGGCATTGATCGGCGCGTATGAAGGCATTTCGCTCTGGGTAACGCCAAATCTCCCGCCGCCCGCCTGGCGATACTCGTCTTCAAAATCCTTTAGTAGGTTTAACAAATCGATCTGCGCGTCTTCCCTCAGGTCCACACCAGACATTGGTTGTTCTTGAGTCAATAATTCCGAATGTTTACGCAAATACCTTGTATCCGGTATCGGACTGTAATAATGGATCGGAAGCACATGAAACCCAATGTGCTCAAATAAATAAAACATCCGCCAAACAATTTTATCGATCAGTGTCTTCATCAATATCACCTCCAATTTGCCTTATGCCATACGCAGGCGAAAATGGAATTGTCTCAAAAGCATGTTGAGATAGTTCGCTGCCAGGAGAAAAATCCGATATGATCACGGCCGCATCTTCAACAGTGATCCGCCGATATACAGGGCTCGCATAGCCCGTATGCATTCCCACAAACCCCAACTTACCAAAATAGATCGCTACAGCCTTTGGATCTCCGCCAAGGGAGAAAGTTCCAATGGAAATATCACCAGGCTCTTTACTTCCCATACGCGGCGCAAAATGCGCCGCTATTGATCTGTAGGTATTGCGATGGCCGGGCAACGGGGTATAAAGATAAGTACCGGAATCCATTATAACTGGTGACCCATCAATCTCCAATTCAATGGAAAGCTGGTCATTATGAGCGTGACCGCCATTGCCATTCTGCCCGATCGGGCCACAGCGAATGGCGAGATACAGCCGCTTTGAGCGGAACAGATACAACCCAAAATCGGGATAGGCGATGGTTTCGAGGCCATCCCGCAGGCCAATGCCTGCGGCGGGGAAAGTAGTTATAACAGGCGGTGGAGAGACTGAGAGAAGCTGGGCTTCGCAGCGCTGCCAGTCTGAGATATCGCCAACCTGTATATTTTGAGCGGCTGTCTTTTCATCTTCTGAATGAAGGGAGGCGAGCTGCCGCCCACGGCTTAACATCCCAATGAGCATGGTTTCTTTTTCAGCAGTCTGCCCTGCAAACGCAGAAAAATCCGCGCGGGCAAAGAGCCCGTTGAAGGCGGCAACCAGGCCGCGATGGTCGAGAAAATCTTCCATCCAATAAACATCATCGTGCGGCAGCTCGGCATATTTCGTTAAGTTAAGATAACGCGATCCGGCCTCCGCGACCGTCATTGATGTGTAAATCGGGAATAATTTCAAAAACCGCCCGCTGTCATTATCCCCGATCTGTGGAATATGATGATCGGGCTTTGTGATGTGCATGGTAAATTCGGCCATCCGTTCGAGGCGCGGAACATACCACGATGGGAAGGGAGACTCGTCTTTGGAATTGGGCAGTGGATAAAAAGGCAATGGCGCTGAAGCAAGGCTGGGGCTGCCCTTTATGAGATCATGGTCAAAATCCCGCAGGGCCTGGCGCTTTTCATCTGAAAGACCGAGGAGCAAGGCGGTGGCATAGATCACCAATTCAGCAGAGAGGCGGTGATAACTTGTGGAGGCCTCGAAATTCCCGCCATCGTCATAAAATTGCATTTTTACTTCTTTGATCAGCTCCTGCGCAGAAAAGGCAAGCCAGACATTTGTCTCCTTATCGCAAGGCAGGGAGACAGAAATAAACAGCAGTCCCACGATATCTGATAAATAATGGTTGCTTCGGAATTCTGAAGACCATTCAAGATTTTCAACAATATGCCGCCCGTGTTCATAAATGCTTCGGAAGAAAATATTCTCAAATCCTTCATCGAACCCGGCATCGAACGTCTTGAATAAATTGTAGGCCATCAGCCAGTTTACCGCCCGAAGCGCGACATCCATGGCGCAAAACCAATTTACCCCCCAACGCGGCGGGTTGGTCGAAATAAAATCCAGAACCTGATTGCGAAACTCACGCGCATAGCGTTCCGAAGCATCCAAGCCTGGCACGCCCGCCTGCGCCAACGCGAAAGCCCAGGCAAGCTGCGGCAGATGCTGCATACGCGCCAGTTCCCAGGGGACTTTGACATCCACACCCAACAAGTGGCCAAATTCGATATTCTTATACCAGGTGTCTTCGCGCCAGCGATACCCGGACTTAAAATCCAGGTGCCAATCAATGGGGCAATAGCCCACATCAACCAGGTTCCAAATACGCTGAGACTCTGCGAGGTTGGCCGGGTTGACCCGCCCCTCCAGCCAGTGACCATCTTGATCCGCTTGAACGCTTGTCCCCATGGAAAAACGATGCCCTTCCAGGCCGCGGCAATTCAACCCGTGATATACCCGCACCCAGCCCGAACCCAAAAGATCAAAACGGTGTGAAAGATAATGATGGGTTACGCCGCTTAACCAATCCCAATCACCGTCTAGAATTTCGCGCGGAAGATCCTCAAACAGACGGTTGAGCGGCTTATCGCGCATTATGTTCAGCATAAAACTTGAACGGCTTTGATCGCGTTTTATGTTGTAATACGCCCAAGGTTTATTTCGAATCTTGGCAAATATTTTTGCAAGTATGCTACGTGGAGAAGTTGAGGTAAAAAGACGAAGGTAATGTTTTAGAGGATATTGCATTTTTAACGGCTCAGGCTGATTTTAGTCGATTCGACTTACATTACTCTTCTTAATAAACATCCTTTACACAAGGATATCAATAACGACATCCTATACGCGCAGAATAAATTTCAAACCGATTTATCCAGTTTACAACCTTTTATAAATAACCGGCTCATAAATATCAGTATAGTTAATAAAGGGTATGTTCTTATTTTCCAGGAATATTTTTCTCTTTTCCACTACCTCAACCGCAAAGCCATCGTTATAACCAATTTCCTTTAAGTGAATTATAAGATTAGCGTCATCAAAAATTTGTCTAACCGGACGACATGGATTTCCAACAGACAAGGTAAACGGACAAACATTACTAGATACAACAGACCCAGCCCCGACAACTGCCCCAATGCCTATAGTTACATTACCAGTAATTGTTACATTAGCAGCTATCCAAGTCTCGTCTTCAAAAACTACCGGCTCAGAATTTTGACGTGGGTATGGCGTAATGAAGCGCGGGCTTTTCCCCTTTACAGCAAAAATATGTTTGCCTGCAAAAATTGTGACCTTTGGGCCAAACATTACATTGTTTCCAACACAAATTTCGCCTCGCCAATAGGCGTTCTCGCCAATGAAAACGTTATTACCAATTTGAGTTGTTCCATCCACCGGGAAACTGGAAAAAAGGGGATCAAAAAAGAAGTTTTTACCCACCTGCCTAAAGCCTCGTATAACCAAAAACTTCTTAATTCTCTTTCTAATTTTTAAAGGCAATTCCAACAACCACAATAGTGACTTCAAAAACAATTCTTTACTCATGAATGACAGACCTTTCTAAAAAGCATTTTATTTAAAAGCTTTATTTAAAACAATATTAACAAAGATTGCGTTTATACATAAAGAAACTAAAGCCAAAACTACTTGAGCCCATGCTACACCAATAATGCCAAACTTAGTTAAGAAAACAAAAGTTGTAATTAGGCTTATTGGAGTTGAGATCATAACACTTAAGGAGTTATATTTAACAAACCCCAAAGAAAATATTGCCACACCAACCAAGGAAGTTGAAGAAGCAATTACATAATTAATAAGCAAAATAGCCAAAAACGAAAGTGTTGGAGAATAATCGGGTCCATAAACCAATGGCACCAGTATCCAAGCCAAAACATATACACCAACTGCTACGGCTACCCCAAGCAAGGCCATACGCAATTGGTTCAGGAAAAGCTGGCGACGAAACCAGGTTTCATCCTGAGCATGTTCGCTAAAGTAAGGAGTGGTGATGGACTGCACTGTACCTGTCACCTGACTAGCGGCAGTCACAAATATGGTGGCTAAAGCATAATAGCCAATCGCCGCACGATCAACAGTAAAATGATCAAGGATGAGGATATCGCCACGTTGACCTAATAAGGCTATCCCATTGCCTAGCACGCTAAAAAAAGCATACTGCATGAAGCGTGCCGGTTTTTGTTCGAGCGGTGTATGAAGAAAATTTACCCCGATCTGACGCAGAAACGGCCACAACCCCAGTGCGTAGGCGGCAATAGTTGCGAAAATGAACCCTTTAAAACCCCATGCCCAGGTGCTGATCACGATCAAAACCACAGATTGAATTTTTACAACCGCCTGCGAGCGGGCCATTTCTTTTATCTTTTTTTGCGCCTGAAGAAAAACAATAAAAATGCCCGTCAGTACCTGCAAGGGAATCGTGCAGGCGTATACAATGAGCCACAAAGAAAGGCGCAGAGTGGATGTAATTACGCCGCTTAAGGCTAAAACAATAACCAACAAAATAGTAATTGCAGTCGCTACTCCGGCGCGCTGGACAGCCAACCGCAGAATGCCCAATTTTTCCTGATCGGGGCGGTCCTCGGCGCATACTTTCAGCACGGCGGCGTTAAACCCAAACCCGGCAAGAATGACAAATAGCGCCGTGTACGACTGTAATATCTTGATATCGCCCAGTTCCACCGGCGTTACAAACTTGGCAACCAGCAAGGTGCTGCCAAAGCCCAGGAATTGTGTCAGGAAGTTAACCGATAACAGGTCAAAGAAGCCTTTGTTCCTGAGAAAGTGAAAGTTGGAACTTATTTTTTGCACTGACTGAATTATCCCAAATACTGGTAATAAGAATACATGTGATCAAAAGCAGGGAATTGATTGAATATCCTATTGGCATCCACCAAACTCATCAATTTAGAGAATACATTGCGCGCCAATGGTATCTTTTGAAAAGGATTGAACATCCCGCCCGAAGTATATTTCCTTTTTACCAAATGAAAGCCCCTTGCTTTGAGGTAGTTATCAAGAAACTCCCTGGAATATAAACTCAAGTGCTCGGGCGGGCAGTACATATGCCAGCGAACGTTGAACATTTCAAGGATCTTTGCTTTGAGCGTCTGGTAACTTGGTATCATAATTACCAATACCCCCTTTTGATTTACAAGGCCGGTCACCTGGCCAAGAAATTCCTGCGGCTTGGCAAGATGCTCAAGGAGCGCGTACGCTGTTACCACATCAAATTTATCCGAGAATTTAACGTTTTCCAGAAAATCCCGCCGTACATCCAGCCCTCTTTTTATCGCAATATCAGCCGAATGAACCGATAACTCCACCCCTGTTCTTTGAATATCTTTCGGCCAATGGAGCAGGAAATCGCCTGTACGACAACCAACATCCAATACAGACCGCGGAGTTCTCCCATAAATACTTCCAATAAGCTTCACCTCATTCAGCCAGTATTTAGAGACAGTAAAAGGCACACTTAGATATTCCTGATCTTCGGAGCGCGCATCGTAATAGCTGCTCAAATCAACATCCGCATGTTCGTTTAAATTAAAAGATCTGGATCGGCAGGAGTTGCATTGGTAGAGTTTATATTCCCGTGAGATAAAAGGACTTTTAATAGATCTTATTTCCATCAAGGCGCCTTCAAGGCATACGGAACATTGATTCGGCATAACAGCTCTCTTTGACATACGATTTTTCGAATTGAAATTTTTCTAAAACTTACTAATTAAGCACATATCAAATTGCATTGTGCTCGAGTCTTGCAAACATCTTCACAGATGTATCATTAATATATTGAATAAAATGTTATCTTTTATTTGCGATACTCTGATATATAGCCAATAATTGTTTGTATGCGCTCAGCGGCTTTGCTTCCCGCGCATTTTTTTTTGCCGTTTCATAATCACCCAGAACTTGTTGGGTACAGCGATAAAAATCCTGCGCATCGCCGCACTTAAAAATCAGCGCGCCAGGCTCTCTTTCACAAACATCACTGGCCAAAGCCGGTACCCCGAAATACAGAGACTCTGTCACTGAGATACCATAGCCATCTTCAAATGTTGGCCGCACAAAGATCGTTGCCCGCTTCAAAGTCGGCGCAAGGTTTTCACCAATGATAAAACGGAATTGTTCGTTAAATCCCAATCGGCGAACTTTTGACACCAGCTCATCGTAACGGTTTTGATCACCAATCTGCGCGAGAAAAACCAAACATCCCAATTTGGGATGGATCCCGACCAGGCAGGCGCATAAGTCAATGATCATCTCCAAACCATACAGATCTGTTTCCTTTGATAAAGGGATCACACCAAACCCGTTCGCCACGATAAGAGGATAATGTGAATCAACAAATTCGCCAATGCTGTCAGGAACAGGATGCGCCTGTTCAAAAACAGGCGGCAGATAGGCATTAACAACCGATACCTGGGAAGGCTCAACGCCAAGTGACAAAAGCAAATCCCGAATCTCCGTTTTTACCCCCACAATGTGAGTAATGTGGCGCATGGAAAAACCAAGCAGCGATCTCTTAAACCATCCGGCATGGGTTAATTGATTCTTAAGGCTGTCTCCGTGTATGGTAAGTACAACACCGAACCCCATCAAACCCATCAAGCCAATCCCCACGCGGTTCATCCACGATACATCGTGAAAATGCAAAACATCGTAATTGAACCAATTTCCGCGGGCATCGGCCAGCCATTTTCGGGCACTTATATTGGGAAAAATTTCAGTATCGAACCCTTCCTGATCAAGCAGGGCGCCCAACCTCTGAACGTGGATGGAGATACCACCATAAGGGGGCGGGTACGGGCCAATAATCGCTATTTTCATCTACTCCCCATACTTAATATCAAGTTTTTGTTCCAGGAACCGGTATTTACCCCGCTGGGTTCGCGGGATTTCATCCACAATCTGAACTCGAACACTCAATCTCCCCCCTACAGCTCCTTCCATCGTTGTTTTGATTTCATTGATGTCCTGGTCTGAAAAGGCTGAAGTAGGCACTACTTTTACCAATACTTCGCCAACCCTATCCTGATATAGCTGCATGTTAATAATAGAGCCAAATGCATGAAAATGCTGCGCAAAAATCAAGGCTGTCAACGTTACATAACCGCCATCTGTGGTAACTACATAATCCTGTTTTCTTCCTTCTATACGTGTAAGGATTTCAAATTGTCTATTGCACCTGGCACAACCAATCTGACCTCTTTCAGCCAAATCTCCTGTTCGATAGCGAATAAAGGGTGTGCCCTCGCTCCAAAAGGAAGTGCCAACCAACTCGCCGACCTCACCTACATTTACAGGCCCCCCTCCATCCTTCATGATTTCAGTGAAACCATAAAAAGGCCAAACGTGATATTGATCGGAATACTCGCACATGGGCGCAAGAATCGCCTGCTCTGAATGACCATACCAGCCAAAGAGCTGCGCATCAGGAAAAGCCCGTGAAAGTTTATCCTTTTGCCAATCATAGATGCCCTCTGACCCCAAAAGGATGGCCTTAATACCCATACGCCCCACATCATTGTTGTTCAGCACCAGGTCGGCCAGGAGCGTGACCGCAGAAGGATAAGCCTGGAGATATTGAGGTTTATATTCTTGAAAAATATTCATATACTGCTTGTAGGTCTGTTCTGCAAGAAAAAAACTTGATAGATTTAGCTCAAACCGAACCGGGTCATAATCCCAAATTCTCTCCTGTGACCCTGTAAAACCGCCGCGCAACACAGCCGATACATCCCCCAATTGCCAGCCAGTCCGTTCCCATCCCTGGTGCATGAAGGCATCTTCCATCCATAAATTCACATCCGTATGATAATACCCAAGGGGGATACCCGTAGACCCACCGGTAGTAACAAACCTGAGTTTCCAGCCGGGAATATTGCGGGCAACAAAATCCTTAATATTATCCCTCAAGAGTTCCTTGGTTGTAAAAGGCAGTAACTGAACATCTGCCAGGGAAATAATGTCTTCCGGTTTTACACCGGCCTCCTGATACAGAGTCCGATACCCAGGCACGTTCTCATAGGCATGACGAACCATCTTTTTCATTTTTTCAAGCTGCCATGCTTCGATTTGTTCCCTACTCCACCACTGGGCTTCCGTAAGAAAAGCTCTTAATTGCCAATAATCCTTCCCCATCCTTTTCTTAAGCGGGATATGGGAATATACACTGCGCCTCAAAAAAGAGTGAAGTTCTTGGGGCAACAATGACTTGGCAAAAGCGCGCATATCATTTCTCTCCTTTTACAACAGTGAGACTCGCACTTGTAGTTTCAAGCAGAGATAGTAGCGAAGTGGGCAGTTCCCTCCGCTCGCGGAAACATGCTGCAAATATTTTCAATTCTTCCAAGTGTCCTTTTTCCGGAGATGAAGCCGTCCACCCTTTCAATGGTGCACCATACACGTGTAGATCATGGTAATCATCGAGGATCAGAACCTTGTTATCAACATAAATTTCCATATATTCCTTGCTTAAATCGGAAGATCCCAATGCGGTATATAGGAGTGGTAGCCACTGAACCATCTGCATAACGTAATGTGACAGTGACATTATCACCCGCCAGGATATGCCCGGTTTGCGGGGTGATCGCAGTAGAGTTCACCTCCACCACAGGCGCACCCACTACATATTGAAAGAGATCAAAGATATGACAGGCCTCGCCGATCATACGCCCGCCGCCCTCTTCGGTTTGAGTCCAATGATCAGCGGGCAAGTAGCCGGCGTTCATACGGTATAAGATCATTAACGGGTTTGATCGTTGACTGACAATTTCCCTGATCCGCTGTGCCGCTGGAGAATAACGCCGATTAAAGCCAACCATGAAGGGGACACCGGTTTCCTGCAGGACAGCGGTCAGTTGATCCAACTCATCTTGATTGAGAGCCATGGGCTTTTCCAACAAGATCGCCTTCCCGGCCCGCGCCGCCCGCATGGCCTGTTGAGCGTGGAGGTTGTGGCGGGTACAGATCAGGACAGCATCCACCTGCGGGTCATCCAGCACATCCTGATAATTCGTGCTGGCATAATCAGCGCCGAACTGTTCCGCTGTAGTTTTTGCATTCAGGCCCGTGGAACTCACAATTGCGCGAATATGGTACAGGTCTGAGAGTTTCTGTAAATTAGGCAAATGCATTCCCCTGGCGAAGCTGCCTGCTCCAATTACGGCAATGCGTATCCTGCCGTTTTCTGTACGATCATGCAAGACCAGCCTGGTTCCAAGTTTTTGTATCTGGGCATCTTTATCTTCAAATGGATACCTAAGCAATACCCCCAACGGCTTTTCGGTTCCAGACTGCAATTCCTCGTAGGCTTTGGAGACATCGGAAAGCTCATACTCCCGCTCCAAGATCCGGCTTAATTGCACCTTGCCATCCGTCACCAGGTGTAAATATTCCTGCATATTGCGGTTTTCGGTCCAGCGCACATAAGCAAAAGGATAATCGGCACCTTTCTTTTCGTATTGGTCATCATATCGTCCCGGACCATACGAGCAGGAGATCAGGAAATCGATTTCCTTCTCATAAAAAGGCGAACGATTCAGCCCCAATCCCACCGCACCGACGATCACTACGCGGCCTTTTTTGCGCGTGATCTCCATGGCCTGCTGGACAAGAGCATTCCCCGTGGAAGCCGCCGTGATGATTGTTGCATCCACCCCGTGGTCGCCGGTCATATGGCGTATTTCATTTATGATATTTATTTCCGTCGGACAAAAAGCCGCGTCAGCGCCCAGGTGTTTGGCCAGGGAGACCCGGCGTTCACTCAGGTCCACGCCTATTACCTTGCAGCCTGCAGCTTTCAATAATTGCACGGTAATCTGCCCCAATAGACCCAAGCCGATCACTGCGACCACCTCACCCAGGCGCAAGTCTGCACGGCGAACGCCCTGCATGGCGATCGCACCCAGTGTCATCGAAGCGGCATCCTGCAGAGTGCATCCATCGGGCACTTTCACGGTTAAGTTGCGCGGTACCAGGACAATCTCGGCATGGTTGGCAATCCCCGCCCCGGCGCAGGCGACCCGGTCACCGGGCCGAATGTCTGTTATGTCTTTACCCACTTGAATCACGATCCCCGAACAGGAATAGCCCAGCGGAGAAGCCAGGTCCAATTGCCCCTGCACCTTGGCAATTGTTTTCTGTATCCCCTGACTGCGCAGGTGATCCCAGAGTTTCCTGATCTTCTCCGGTTGTTCCAATGCTTTTTTGACAAGAGATTGCCCCGAGCTTTGCACACTGCTCAGCTCTGTACCAGTACTAATCAACGAGTATGCCACTTCCACCAGCACAGAGCCCGGCTCGACCAGCGGCGAAGGAACATTAGCGAGAAGGAGCTGACCCTTACGAATTAATACCTGCCTCATTTCGCACTTCCCAAAACCGAGATCTCAAATCCCGCTTTTTGCCAAAGCGCATGATCCAGGCAATGACGCGTATCAAGAATTTTTTTCCCTTGCATCCCCTTCATAGCTTGCGGAGTGAGGGATCTAAATTCGGTGTGATCAACCAACAAGAGCAGCAGATCAGAACCATAAGAAGCTTCTTCAACCGAGTTCTTTAAATGATCCTTCAGTCCCTGAAAAGCTGCCGCGTATGGGTCAAAAATGTTCACTTCGCAGCCAAGAGCAATTAATTTTTCCACGATCTCCAGCGCAGGGCTTTCCCGAAAATCATCAACATCCGGTTTATAAGCCAACCCGAGCGCCGCAATCTTTTTCCCTTGCAAGTCTCCCAGCATATGCCGCACCAATTGAACGACAAATTCAGGTTGAGAATCATTCACGTTTCGGGCAGTATGAATCAAGCAGGTAATATCAGGAGCGGCCTCGACTAAAAACCATGGATCAACACTGATGCAATGCCCGCCAACGCCTGGTCCGGGATTTAATATCTTCACCCTTGGATGAAGATTCGCAATCGAGATGGCCTCCCACACATCAATTCCAAAGCGGTCAGACAGACGTGAAAACTCATTCGCGATCGCAATATTAACATCGCGGTAGGTATTCTCCATTAGCTTAACCATTTCGGCAGTGGTTGCCGTGGTCTGGATAATTTCGCCTTTTACAAAGGCGGCGTATAGATCCCGCCCCATTTCCGCGGATCTCCGGTCTATGCCTCCGATCACGCGCGAATTCTCAACCAACTCGCGCAATATCTGTCCGGGTAAAACCCGCTCCGGAGAATACGCCAGGAAAAAGTCAGTACCAGCTTTAAGGCCTGATCTCTCCAAAATTGGCTTGACCAGATCCGTGGTTGTTCGAGGCGGGGAGGTCGACTCGAGGATGACAAGATTGCCCTTGCGTAAATGTGGAACAATCGCTTCAGCCGCGGCAACCACAAAACTCATGTCAGCCTTTTTATAAGGGCTGTCCTCTGAAATTTGATCGTGTATGAAGGGGGTGGGGACCGCAATAATAAAAAAGTCCGCCGGCTCCACATGAGATGTGACCCGCAAGTTCCCACTGTTTATGGATCGGGTAACAATTTCCTGCAACCCCGGTTCATGGATATGAACCATGCCTCTACTCAAAGAAGATATCACATTCTCATTCTTATCCACCCCGATCACCTGAAAGCCATTGGTGGCGAACATGCCCGCTGTCGGCAGCCCGATATAGCCAAGGCCAATCACACATACATTCTTGATCATGAATCCGAATCCTTGTTTCGTATTTAGTGTGATAAACAAATACAGTGCGTGTCTCCTGCCTTGCGTCCACCCAAATCGTTCATCACGAGAGTCAATTCAGCAGATCTCTTATAAACGTCTGTAAACCAAAATTCTTCGAGGCTAAAATCCAGTTATTCGCGTTACAAACACACCTTATGGTTTTTCGCTTATAAATACTCCTAAGAGCAGAAGATCTTGATGGTGCCTAAAAAGCAGTTCCAGATGATAAGCACTTTTAGGGACAAAGCACCATGTCGCTCTCCCGAAAGAACATCGGGACGATGTGAGGGAGCGTTATTTTTCGACCGACACTTAGGCTGCACGCCAGCGCAGTGAGAGTCTCGTAGTATTAGGGTAGAGATGCTTCGCTGCGCTCAGCATGACATTTCTGAGATGACCTCTAATTTTTTTTGCGCACGGATTTCTGAACAGATTCCAAGATCTCTTCCGAATTCCACTTCCGCCACCATTCAAAAGCGAAGACCGAAAGCAGCGTGAATACAAGGCTTCCAAAGCCCACCATGACGATCAACGTCAGCTTGCCGGAATGCGCAGGCTCGACGGGCGGGAGCGACTGACTGGCCACGCGCACTTCCGTGCCGCCGCTTTCAGCGGCCACGGCCACCTCCACAGTCTTGCTGGCCAACTGTGAATATGTGCTCCAGGCCAGATCACGCTGGCGTTCCAGATCCTTATGATGCGCCACCTCGGCTTCCAACTGCGCACCCAGTGACTGAATCTCAACGGTCCATTCCTCAATACGTTCCTTGATCTGCACGCCCGCGTCCTGAGTAAGTTGATAATTGAAAGGGTCAAGCAGGGTAGCGGTAAGCTCATCGATCATGGCTTCCGTCTCCGTCTTGCGCTGTTCCAAAGCGAGGATCAAGCCGGACACATCCGAAGCCGCCACCGGCCCGGAAGTAAGCGGGGTCTGCAGTTGAAGCGAGAACGGAGGTGCGCTCGGGCTGGTCTGATCTGTCTGGTCGGTCTGATTGGCAAACGCGCGGCTGCGCAGGAAAACCATCCCCAAAGAATCGCCAAAGGTGGCCGAAGAGGAGGTCTCGCCATTCAGGACCTGTTTCTGTAACAGGCGCGCATCGCTTAATAATTTTTCCAAGATTTCCAGATCGGCATAATAGCCGTCCAAGACCTGCCTGCGCGTCGCGAGTTCGCGGCTATTGACCAGCGCCTCAGACTCCTGCAAGGCGGTCTGATAGCTGTCAATCTGGGTCTGGAGGATATAGATCCGCTTTTGAAGGCGGGGCATTGGGTTGTCGGCCAGGTAGGCCTCAAGCTGCCCCTGGGCGGTTTGATAATCACGTTCCGACTGCACAGACTGCGCGCGAACCGCCTCAACGTCCGCGGAAGTTGCGCTGGTGTACAGCTTGTTGATATGCTGTTCGTAAGCCCGCGCCCAGGCGTTGGCGATATCAGCCGCCAGGACGGGATCGCGCAGTGTGATCACGATCCCGATCAGGTCGCTTTTTGTGTTCTGGTCCACAGAGACATGGTCCGCCAAAAAGCGGGATGTGTTCAGGAGGTTTTCATCCAACTGGCGCAGGCGATCGGCGAACTGCGGCAGCACTTCCTCGCCGATGGCGGGGTTGGTCACCAGTTCGCGGAAGGTCGCCAGACGCGCATCACGGCTGGCCTGCGACTGGACGCCGCTCATGCCAAGTTGTTCCTCGGTCAATGTTTGGATCTGGGTGCCAAACTGCACCTCGACCTTTTGTTTCGATACCGCCACGAAAACACGTGCCTCATACACACGCGGCATCAGCAAGGCCGCCACCAATGCGACAAACGTCACAGCGGCGGGAACGCCAACGATCCAGCGCCAGCGCAGGATGATTATGTCCATCATTGGCTTGAGATCGATCTTAATTTCGTCATCCATAACTTATATTTTCCTTCATAATAAATTCCGGGCGGATGCACAAGCACATCTCGCGCCAGAGAAATACCCTACATCAATACATACCAGACTTTATTTATCCACAGATGTCACAGATCTTCGCAGATCTTTCTCTTGAAAAAATTCAAATCAGTGGATCATTTCCGATACTGTCCATTCATTGAATTTTTAAATCAAAAATCATCGTATCACGCAAAAACACCATCGTCAAGAAAACGAAAGAAACCATTGTTACAGGCGAATTTTACACCGGCTAACAAAAATGTGGATTGACCTTCCATATCAATTTTTATATGATGTGTATAAAGCTTTACAAACAACCGGCCGGGAATTTTAAAGACAGGTTTGGGGAATATTCCCCAAAAACAATTTTCCACACTGCACATTTCAAAGTTTGGACTCGGATTGACACCGCAAAGGCGGAGGGTATTTTCGCGCCAATGCGAACCGTGCAGGATGGAGAATACAAACAAGAAGGAGCCTTGGTTGCGCGGGGCAGTACGGTATTTTCTGCGTTGGGCGGTATCGATACTTTTTCTTGGGGTTGCCAGCATGTCTGCGGCAAAATCATTTTCACATGCGGAGGTGACGCCGCGAGAATCCGCAGCAGCGCTGAGCGCGACCCGCAAAAAGACACCAACCGCAAGGCCGACATATACAGCGACCTCCAGCGCCACCACGACCGATACGACCACCCCGACCAACACACCCACAACTACAGCGACATCCACCAGAACCCCCATACTTTCCGCGATCATACCCGCCATTCCAAAACCCACACGCGCCCCGAAAAACACACAACCATTCACGCCATCCGCGACGGCTATATTCACCCCGAGCGGCACGCCAACTCCAAGCGCCACATTCACCAGCACGGCAAGCGCAACACCCACGCATACATCCACGGGCGCATCCACAGCAAGTGCGACTCCCACTCACACATCCACAGGAACCGCTACAGCTACAGGGACGGACACGCCCAGCGCCACAACAACTTCGACTCCCAGCGTGACGCGCACCACCACCTTCACGGTCACAGCAACCTTCAGGCCGGTATCCACGCCGCCGATCCCTGACCACATCGTCATCAGCGAGTTCCGCACACGCGGACAGAACGGCGCCGGGGATGAGTTCATCGAGATATTCAACCCAAGCGGTCAAGCCGTGGATATTGGGGGATGGCAGATCAAGAAATCGAGCGGCTGCGGGATCA
Organism: Candidatus Villigracilis saccharophilus; assembly: GCF_016711665.1. NCBI lineage: Bacteria > Bacillati > Chloroflexota > Anaerolineae > Anaerolineales > Candidatus Villigracilaceae > Candidatus Villigracilis > Candidatus Villigracilis saccharophilus. The sequence continues at coordinate 79,775 of NZ_JADJSO010000014.1, read as the reverse complement.
GCACGACCATTTTATTGACCGTATCGAGCGGCGTTCAACTGGCCGCGGGCCAGCATTTTCTAGCCGCCCCATCCGGCGCCAGCGCCGGTCCGCCCGACCAAAATTTCACAGCCGGCATCGCGGATAGCGGCGGCATTGCCCTGCTCGACAGCCAGGGAAGCGTGATCGACAGCGCAGGAATGTGCGCAGACACCGCCTACCTCGAAGAGGATCCCCTGCTCCCGTTGGCATCCGGCAGTCTCGACCAGAGTTACGAGCGCAGGCCGGGCGGCTGTACCGACTCCAACAACAACCTGGCTGATTTCACATTGACCGTTCCCAGCGATCCCCAGAATCTGTCCAGTCCGTTCACCATCTGCACAGACACTTCAACCGCCACAGCCACCACGAGCGCGACACCCACCGCCAGCGCGACAGAAACCCCAACCGTCACGCCCAGCTTTACCGACACACCAACTCGTGCACCTGGATTTACCCCGAGCGCAACATTGACACGCCCGCCAACAGCGGCACCAACCAGCCAGATCCTGATCAGCGAGTTCCGCACACGCGGGCAGAACGGGGCCGGCGATGAATTCATCGAGATATTCAATCCGACCGGCGAGACCGTTGAGATCGGCGGATGGCTGCTGAAGAGGTCGAGCGGATGCGGAACAAGCGTTTCAACGCTGCTGACTATTTCTGCCGGCATTCAACTTTTGCCCGGACAACATTTTCTGGCCGCGCCATCCGGCGCCAGCATTAACACCCCAGACCAAAACTTTACGGCTGGGATCGCGGATAGCGGCGGGATCGCCCTCTTGAATAATTCTGGAATCATCATCGACCAGGCCGGCATGTGCGCGGCCACAACCTACCTCGAAGGTACGCCGCTCGCCGCGCTGACCTCCAGCAGCCTTGACCGCAGTTATGAGCGTGCTTCCGGCGGATGTACTGACACAGATAATAATATTGCCGATTTCACCCTGATCGGTCCCGGCGCTCCTCAAAATTTATCGAGCCCGTTAAATGTCTGCGCGGATGTACCCTCGACAACACCGACTTTCACTCCGTCCGCAGCAGCGACAGCGACAGATACACCAACCGCTGCGGGGACAACAACATTTACTCCCACACCTACAATCACAGCGACAGCCACGCCAAGCGCTACGGCAACACCGACATTTACCCCATCCGCCACAGCGACAGCCACAGCCACGCCAAGCGCTACGGCAACACCGACATTCACTCCATCCGCCACAGCGACAGCCACGCCAAGCGCTACGGCAACACCGACATTCACCCCGTCCGCTACAGCGACAATCACAGCCATAGACACGCCAAGCGCTACGGCGACAACTACGGCAACAGATACACCAACCGTTACGGCGACCCCAACATCTACTCCATCCGCGACAACGACAACGACGGCAACGGGCACAGTTTTTATTGACCACATTCTTATCAGCGAATTCCGCACCCGCGGACAGAATGGAGCCGGCGATGAATTCATCGAAGTATTCAACCCCACAAACGAGACAGTCGATATCAGTGGATGGTCGATCAAGCGGTCGAGCGGCTGCGGAATATCCACGGCAACCCTGCTGACCGTGACGAATGGCATTCACCTTTCACCCGGTCAACACTTTCTGGCCGCGCCATCCGCGGCCAGCGTTAGCAGCCCGGACCAAAACTTCACGGCAGGCATCGCGGATAACGGCGGCATTGCGCTACTCGACAGTCAAGCAAACGTCATTGACAGGGCGGGGATGTGCGCAGACACAGCCTACTTCGAAAGTATCCCGCTCCCGCCGCTCAGCTCGAGCGTTCTTGACCGAAGTTATGAGCGCAATTCGGGCGGCTGTGACGACACAAATAACAACCTGGCTGACTTCAGCCTGATCGTTCCCAGCAATCCCCAGAACCTGTCCAGCGCGATGACGGCTTGCGGCGATATATCCACCGCCACGCCGATACCCAGCGCAACAGATACGCCAACCGCCACGGCGACAGAGACACCAACCGCCACAGCGCTTCACACTCCGTCACCCACGGCAACTTTGCCCTCCACTCCAATCCCGCCCAATCACATCCTCATCAGCGAATTCCGCACGCGCGGACCGAGCGGCGCCAGCGATGAGTTGATTGAGATATTCAACCCGACCGGGAACACGATCGACATCAGCGGGTGGCTGATCCGGAAATCCAGCCTGTGCGGGGCAGCCACATCAACATTACTGACCGTGGCAAGCGGGGTCCAACTTTCCCCAGGCCAGCATTTTCTGGCCGCGCCATCCGGCGCGAGCGCCGCGAATGCAGATCAAAACTTTTCGGCAGGGATCGCGGACACGGGCGGCATCGCGCTGGTGGACGGGCTGGGGATGATCATGGATCAGGCCGGCATGTGCGCCAGCAGCGCCTATCTGGAAGGCGATCCGCTGCCCGGGCTAACGGCGAGCAGCCTCGACCGCAGCTACGAACGCAATTCCAGCGGCTGCCTAGATACTGACAACAACCTGATTGATTTCAGCCTGATCGCTCCCAGCAGCCCGCAGAACCTGTCGAGTCCGCTGACGGCCTGCGCAAGCGGAACAATTGAACCTTTCATCAGAGGAGGGATTACCCGGATACAGATGGAATAACTCAAACCCGTTGACATTACGCGGCACCGACATCACCTGCAAACATACACAGTCATACGGCTGGAATATAAGTAAGCGTGCTGCGGAAAGCGTTTTATCACCGCGCAGTGTTGAGCGATATATCCATGTTCAAAGCGCGGAAGATCCCCCTCAAACAGCGCCAGATAATCGGGACGATAACGCTCAGCCGCCCATAAGGCCGAATCTTCATAAGTTGCGTATTGGGTGAACTGGCCGCCAACCTCCGGCTGGATCAGACCCGCAAAATCGATCATTCTCCGCTGCGAGTGGAACCCAATAATGCCCACTTCAAGCGTTCCCACGCTGGCGTTCGGCGGCGTGTGCCCGCGCAGCCATTCGCCGACAAGGCCATAAATAATCGAACGGTTATTTAAAGGAACAGGAGCCACCTGCGACGCAGACAGCGCTAGCAACAAACTTATCGCGGCAAAATAATAAAACGGGGTTCGGCTTGAAATAAAAAACCCGCGAATGCCCGTTATTCCCAAACCGATGAGCACAATCAAGCCGGGCACCAGGGGGGCGTAATACCAAAAATAAGCGGTCACGCCCAACATTGAATACATCAAAAAATAAAGCATGATCCAGGCGGTCAGCAATCCCCACTGACGCGCGCGCAGGAACATAAAGATCAATCCGGCCGCAGCCAGACCCGCCTCCAATAGATACGGCCACACGGAATACCCTCCCAGGAGACTCAACAGCCCCGGTGAAAACAGCTGGCTGATCGCCATAATCCCCTGCTGCTTGACCGCCAGCGTGGCCGGCAACGGCGAACCAAAGTAGGCCCAGGCAAATACGAACCAGGGAATGGTCAGGCCAAGAAATAACGCCAAAGCCATCCACGGGATGGGACGGCGTATCTGCACAAGGAAATGGAGCGCCAGAATGAAAACCAACAGGATGCCGTCAGGGCGGGTCAGGACGGCCAGCGCGAGGCAAACAGCGGCCGGCCAATAAAGCCGGCGGGAGTAGAACGCAAAGGAACTCAAACAGAAAGCAAGATAGAGCGGAGTCTCTGAACCAAGCGTGCGATGAAGCAGCGGAAACGCAGGATAAAGCAGTAATCCGGCCCAGCCCGCCATGGGAGATTTCCATGTATTCGCCAGATCCCACAGGCAAACCCCGCCCCAGGCCAGGCTGAACGCACCGATCACTTTAGCCAATTGGGGCAGGTCGGACCACAGATTTCCAAACAACGCCAGTAAAAAGGTAAATAAAGGGGTGGTTGTACTTAATACGCGTTCGCCGGAGTTGTACACAAACCCCAAGCCGTGCCGCAGGTTGGCCGCATAACGATAGGTAATAAAAGGGTCATCGTAGATCCAGTTGGAAAAGAAATAATTTATAAGGAGCGAAGTTCCAATCAAATAGATCGCCGCACAGACCGCCTTAACCATTCCTTCCCTCAAGTATCGTGAACGCTTTAGCAATTGGTTTTATTTAACGGGTTCGACCGCGTTTACAACGAATAGGCAGGAATGATGACCGCCCCGACGATATACAGATTCACCAACAAAAGGATCCCAAGTAAAAGGAAGGTTAGCTTTTTATTCCAAAAGGGGAGTCCTTCAAGACCCATGGCTGCCAGGAGGGTTATCGCGCCAAGCGCGGTAAACAGGTAACGTCCCTGCGGCTGTGAGAATCGCAGGTTTATGTAAATTGTCACTACCAAGCTGAGAATCGGAAAAGTTAAAAGAATAAAAGTCAGGAACCACTGTATCTTGCGTTGAAATCCACGCCAGATACATCCCAGCAGCGCCGCAACTCCCAGTGAACCGAAAAGCAGATAGATCCAATTGGGCAGACGCAAATTCAACCAACCGAACATGCCAATGAATGACATGGCCAGGTAGCGAGGGAACATTGTCAGGAAATAGGGTGAAGTAATGGGCTTGGGATCGACGAGGAAGTCCACCACTGTAAACATGATGCGGCTTGCCAATGGGTCGCCATACAATATCTGATTCCTCACCAGCCATGGCGCAACCATCAACAAGGCTATTCCCATCACAGACAAGCGTCCCAAACGCAGCTTCCATGGTCCCGGCGCACCCAGAATGGCCAGCCCGAATGGAACAGGCAGGAAAATGGCGTTGGTTTTGGAGAGGAATGCGAGCGCGGACAGAATCGAGGCCGCGACTGCCAGCTTCCAGGTAAAACCGCGCTTGATCAGCCGAACGATCAAATAGGTGACCGCGGCGCAGGTCATGGTGACCAGGGCGTCGTTGCTGACGTTCATCCCGCGAAATGTGAATTGAGGTAAAAGAATTGCGAGCCCGCCCGCCAGCAAGCCTGTCGATTCCTGCCCCGCCGCCTCGACACCCGCCAAATAGCAGAATAAGACGGTCAGGACCGATATAATAATTGACACGAACCGTCCCAATCGAATCGGCCAATAGTATTCAGAATCATAGATCGAGTCATTAAACCAGCGGGGCGGGAGGGGGGATTCGTTCGCGCTATTGCGAATCGATTGGGGCTGCACGGAGTCCGCCGCAAACGGCGCAACCAGCAGATAATAAAGCGGGGGCGAATTTGCTTCAAAAAGCTGCTTGTCATAGATCGGCAGCCGCCAGTTCTTATGCAGATAGTTGGCATAAGCCCAATGATGATCCTCATCCGGGGATTCGTAGATCGGTACGATAAAAGACCATAACAAAAGCAAAATGGTTGAAACCACAAGCAATATAAAGAGAGTCCCAAACCCGCTTATTTTTTTATCAATCATTTAGACCTCTTGTACAGGGAAGCTGGAACACGGTAATTTAAAGTGCCTGGATGAAGATCTGTTCTTTTTAATGGAAGAACGTATTCATTAGCGCCGCATCCAGGGATGCCTTTCCATGATCGCTTTCCTGCCCTCGATCAGGCCGATCTTTCCACCCGCGCTGCGCATTTTTTTTCGATTGACACGATATTTGGCCAGTATATCAGGAACATATTTTGCAAAGAGACCGTTCTCCGCGAATTTCAACCACAGGTCGTAATCTTCCAATCCGCGCTGCAATGATCCGTCATATCCGCCAACTCTTGCCCAGGCAGCCTTGCTGATCAAAGCCATGCCATCGATATAATGATCCAAAACCAGCCTGGCCGGATCCCACTCCGCGAGATTAAGTTCCGCGCCGCCATAGGCTTCTTGAATATAACCAGGCGCCTCCCCAAAAATAAGTAATTTTGAGTAAACCCCTGAGAAATTATTTTCGATACCTAATTTCAAACACTGCGCCAGACATTCCGGCAGCAGGATATTGCCCGCATCCACGGGCATCACCCAGGGAGTTTGCAAATAATCAAAACCAATATTCCGGCTCGCGCCCGGCCCCTGATGCTCGGCGTTACCAAGGATGGCGCAATTTGCGAATCTCCCCTTATGTTCAGACAGCCAATCCATTGCCGCGCCCAAAGAACCGTCCGTGGAACGATCGTCCACAATGACCAGGTCCAGGTCGTTCAGTGTTTGACCCGCCATGGAGTCCAGCGTTTCAACAATCAGATCCTGACCATTAAACAATGGAATCACCAGGCCGGCTTTCGATATTTTTTCCGTTCGATGCTCGAAATGTTTTTCAGGTTTGGCGTAAGCGGGCAGCGCATTTTGGTTAGCGGGGATAAACGGCGGCAGTTTCTTTTGAAATGAGCAGGCTTTGCGCCTGATCTCGGAAAAATTCGTACGATATGAAAGACCGATCTGATCCAAAAAAGAATAAACCAGACAGGCTCTTTGGGCCGGGCTAAAGCGCCAAAGGACCTGCTGGAACGCGCTGTTCGATATCCTCTCCCTCAAGGATGCATCATCAATTAACATTTTTAAATACTTGTACCAGTCGGCGCTATCGCCGGCAAGAAAACCATTGACCCCGTGTTGAATGGCATTTTTAAAAGGCTGGGTGGGGGAAGCCACGGTTGGAACCCTTACAAGGGCGGCCTCAAAATATTTCAATTCGCTTTTGGCCTCGCAAAATCGATTGATCTCAAGCGGAGCTATATTAATATCAAAGCGCGCGATCTCATCGATCAGACCTTCCAATGGCACCATTTCCCTTATTTCAAAGCGATCTTGGTACCCTTGAACTTCCGGAAATTCGCCAAGATGAAGCGCTTTTCCAAACACCGTGATAATAATATCCGGGTACTCATCCAGCAGCCTCAAAAGCGAGGGCAGTGCCAGGCTAAAATCCCTTTGATGCGTTTGCGTACCGCCGGCATAACCGATCCTGATCACTTGACCGCCCATCTCTGGTCTTCCCCTTACAAGAGCCGTTGATCTATACAGTTGATCATAATCATAGCCGTTAGGCAAAACAAAGGATTCTTTATTTAAATCCCCCATCGCGTTTGACAATGTCTGGGTCGGGCAGGTACAGATATCCGCCTGCAGCATTGTTTTTTGTATTTTCAAATAATAGTCTTTTACTATTTCGACATCCAAATTATGAAACCGGATGGCATCAATGATCTGAGCATCAACAACATTCACATCAAACATAAGATCATCCACATCAAACACGATCTTGACCTGTTTTTGTTTAGCATAATTAACAATCAATTCAATATTGGGGTCATAAATAGTCCTCCACAATATTAACAATTGGATCTCCCCCAGAGGCGACAGATCGCCAGCCAGTTCGTCCGGCCTGCGCCAGACGGCATGGATCCCCAATGACCTATATGTTTCCACATATCTCTCGACCCGGTAAATATGTCCGGGCGTATGCGGCTCGCCTGACACAAAGATCACATTCATGACCTTGCTTGACTTTTGCGACGAAAACTTTGGCCTTCCTTCCGATATTCCACTGGCAAGATAATGCACCAGCGGGTTAACGCGAGCCTCTTTAACATCCTTGTTGTTATCCAGATACTGGCGGCTGCTGAACTCCGGGCCCGGGTCGCGCCCCTCAAAGCCACCGTGCAGCAGATAATGACCGGCCGCATCCTTTTTGGATAACGCGACATCCGGATTATTGGCCAGATACCACTCTTTATCAAACAGGCCTGAAGAGTTGATCAATAAAATATTTTTTTTGAGATCGAGCTTTTGTTTGATCCTTCGATAATGATCCAATTGAATTGGTCGATCATGATTGATCAGCGTTCGCAGCAGGCGGCTTATTTTTTTTTTTAGAGTCAGCGCAAGGCGCTCCATACGGCTAACCATCAACCAGATCCGCCGCAGCCACTGAACAACCCGCCAGGCGCGGCTCGCATAGATCTGTGACAGTTCAAATTTCAGCGCCTGCACGACCTGTTCCTTTTCCTGCGCCAATTCCCTGCTGCGCCTGATCAACGCAAACACATCCAGATCTTTGTCGTCTTTTATTTGCGCTTCAAAATCATGAATGCTGGACCCGTCGTATTTTTTAACCCCGCTGGTTACCAGTTCTTCGTTTCCGACGATAAACCGTTTGCCCAGCGTGTTGTTTTCAGGGGGGCTTTTTTTGATCACACACAATGAATTCAAAAATTCGATCGAGTGGATCCTGGCCAGTTCAAGATCATCAAAGTCAACGCCAAATTCGTCGCAAAAGGCGGCGAGCAATTCCCTGCCTGACCGGCCGTTCCTCCAATGTTCATGATTTAGGATATCCGCCAACCGTTTAAAAAACGACATTGCTGAAAGAGGTTGATGCAGCCCGCCTTCAAAATTGTCCCAATAACTGCAATGCAGGTCCTCTGCGACATACATCCCAGTCTCATTTAAGCAGGGAAAATATCGCGCGAACGAACGCACAATATCGCTGGAGTCATGCGAACCATCGTCAATGATAATGTCAAATGTCGGGGCATATTGCAGGATCTCATTTTGATATTCGTCTGAATTGGCGTCGCCTGTCACAACCGCAATTCGGGAACTGCGATATTGCAACGCGGCACACGAGGGGTTGATATCGCAGCCAATTATTTTTCCGGCATTGGGGAAGTATTGATCCCATATTTCGAGCGAGCCGCCGTTTTGAACGCCAATTTCCAAAAGCTGGACCGGCTGGTTTCGGTACACTGTAAACAACCGGTCATATTCGGTTAAATACAGCGACCATTTATCGGATAGTTTCCCTTTATGCTCCCTATATAATTGATCAAGAGTTTTATTCATTTCTACCCATCCAGTCTCAGGATCACTTCGTCAAAAGGTATGCCGACCAACCCCCAGCGGACCTTGCTGGAAACGACATTGATGATAAGCGCATCATGCAGCCAATGGTGCTGAATATGGGCATTAAGAGATCCATTCGCGACGGACGCCATGACCGCATAGTTACCGTTTGGCAGCATCGGCAGAAAGAAAACAAATTCGGCCGAAAATTCCGCTCCGGCCCCGACCCGGACCGGACTCAGATCGGTATATTGCAGGGTATTCTCACCGAACAAATCCTGTCCGAGGCGGTCACGCACCAAAAACCCGATAATCGGCTGGTCAAGTTCCTGGTGGGCGCGGGCGCGAATGATCATCCGCACAGACTCGCCTCCCTGAAATACAGCGGGGATCCCTTCCCCAACATGCTCAAGACGCACGTCAATTATTTCAGCGCCATCTGTCTTCCATCCGCTGGCTTCTTCGAGATTATTAACCACTTCCGCCTTGACCGAATAATCGATCAACGATTCCCTGCCCACAGTTTGAAGCGTTTGTTTCTCCACGGGAGGCAGCGCCTGTTTTTTTATGGTCGATAACTGCACCTTTTCCCCATATATTTCCTGTTGAGTATATTGAAGATAGGCTTGAGCGACTGCCTTGGTTTGGCCAGCCTCCCTGACCTGTCCCTTATGCAGCCAGATCGCCGAACGGCACAGATTGACAACCGTACTGACATCATGACTCACGAACAATAAAGTTCCATTCTCCTGGAAGCGCCGAATGAAGCGCATACAGCGTTGAACAAACACCGCATCTCCCACGGAAAGGGCTTCATCAACCACCAGGATATCCGCATCCACGTGGGCGATCACAGCAAACGCCAGGCGCACCATCATGCCGCTCGAATACGTTTTTACAGGTTGTTCAATAAACTCGCCGATATCAGCAAATGCGGCAATATCATCGAAGCGCGCTTCTATTTCCCCAGTGGAAAGACCCAGAACCGAACCATTAAGATATACATTTTCACGCCCGGTAAATTCCGGATTGAAACCCGAGCCAAGTTCCAGCAGCGCAGCAACACGCCCATGGGTTTGTACAGATCCGCCCGTAGGTGTAAGCGTGCCACAGATAAGCTGCAAAAGAGTGGATTTCCCCGACCCATTCCTGCCGATAATTCCAACCGTTTCACCTTTTTTCACGTCAAATGAAACATCGTGCATGGCCCAAAACTCGCGAAAATATGTTTTGGGCGATTTGCCGATCAATCTTTGAAATCTGGGGACAACAAACTGTTTCAGGCGGTCTTGGGGATGGCTGTACATCTGGAACATTTTGCTCAAATGTTCCACTTTAATGGCAATTTCTTCAGATGACATCTGCAAATCCTTTGCGCACTTTTTGGAACCACCAGAAGCCTGCGAAGGCAATCGCAAGACTTACACACAAGGCAGAGACCAGGGTAGCCCAATTCGGCGATTCGCCAAGTATCAGGACCTTGCGGCTTTCCGTGATAATTAACACCAGCGGGTTGAGTCCCAGCCAAAATTGATATTCCTCAGGCAATGCGGAGAGTGGATAAAATACAGCGGACATAAACATGAGTATCGTAGTTAGCAGGCCGGTAATTTGACCGACATCACGTATAAAGACCCCAATTGCCGACAGGAGCCACGCGATCCCCATACAAAAAAAAATAAGAGGCAAAAATACCAGCGGCAAAAAGATGATCGTCCAGGGAAGGGAACGATTAAGGATGAATTGCGCCAGCAATAAAACAAATAAACTTATCAGGCTGTGAAACAATGCCGAACCAAGGGCGATCCCTGGCAGTATCTCCAAAGGAAATACCACTTTTTTAACATAATTAACATTTGAAGTGACGAGCCCCGGGGCGCGATTAACAATTTCGGCAAAAAGATTAAACACGATCATGCCGGCGAACAGGATAATGGCAAAGTCCGTCTTGCTTTCATCTCCGCCCACGTTCCAGCGCGCCTTGAAAACAACAGAAAATACAAACGTGTACACCAGCAGCAGCAAGATCGGGGTAATAAAAGACCACGCCAGCCCGATCATGGAACCGCGATATCTGCCGTCAATTTCGCGGCGGGTCATCTGCCAAATAAGCTGGCGGTTCCCCCACAAACTCTTGAACATGGCTGCAGGCGTGGCGGGATGCGATTGATGGGGATTATTCATGAGATCCTTAATTACGTTTTTTTCGAAAGCAGGAATTCCATTGAAATAAAATTATACTCCACACAGCGAACCATTTATTTTAGAGAGCTGCCCTGCCAGATCTTCCGTCTGGTCAAAGACTCGCTGAACCAAACCGAAATAAAACATGGCCACCCCGTTTGGCGGAATAGCCATGCGACAAAACTTTTTAAAATATGGTCAGCGGCTACGGTACGCCGTCCCAATTGCCTGCGATCGGCATGTCACCGGGATTCCCCAAGGCGAACACCAAATCTGCAAAGCCAAGTGTGTTGGAGTTACGGAGATAGAAGGAGCCGTTGCGATACACTCCGATCGTGTCCAGCCCGTCATTGTTCCAATCGCCGGTTACCGGCTGGTCGCCCGATAATCCATAATTAAGTGCCACATCCGCAAACCCGCTCGTATTGGTGTTCTTAAGGAATATGACGCCATTGCCGGGGCGGAATACGCCTGTGGTATCCACCCCGTCCCCGTTCCAATCGCCGGCAATTCCGACATCTCCGGGAAGCCCCAGTAAAAAGCTAATATCGGACAGGCCGGAAGTATTGCTATTGCGCAAACAAAAAGTAATGGCGGTACTGTTATAGACACCGACCGTGTCGACACCATCTCCGTTCCAATCTCCCGCCAGCGGCTGATCGCCGGGCGAACCAAAAGCGAATACCAGATCGGCAAAACCAAGCGTGTTGGAGTTCCGCAGATAGAAGACACCATTGCGGTAGATGCCGATCGTGGCGGTTCCATTTCCATCCCAGTCGCCTGTGACAGGGTAATCGCCGCCAAGCCCGTAATTGATCGCCACGTCTGCAAAACCGGTCGTATTGGAATTCTTCAGATATAAAAGCCCGTTGCCCGGACGGAAGACTCCGGTTGTATCACCGCCAAGCGCCGGGTTAAAAAGAACAGGCATGTTTTGCGCAGAGAGACCGGGAACCGTTTGTTCATTGACAGCATCGGACCGGAAATTCAAAGCGGCCATTCCGCCCGAGGGAGGAGCCGTACACGGGAAAGCTGGCGGCAATGAAGTACCTTCGCTAAGGAGCACATCACTATACGCGTATTTTTTTTGTCCCGCTTTTTCAAGCCACATATAATTGGGGTCCACATCATAGCTATAACGGCCGCTGTGTACAAACCAGCCCGAGAGAGGCGTACCGTTGATCGCGACATAGGCACCGTTATACTTTAGCGAGAAATGCACGTGCGGGCCGGACGCGGAGCCGCCTGTACAAGTGGCTTCCGCAAGCGTATTTGCGATCACGCCGATCTTGTCATTTTGTTTTATGGAACCTGTTAAGAACTTCGCGCCTTCAAGGTGATAATAGGTCGTTTCCCAACCGACATTAAGCGCGCCGCTATGAGAAATCTTAAAGCCGCAGTCAGAATATCTTGTGGGGATTCCTGGAGCGGCAGCCACCACCCACATGGCACTGGTATCCGCTCCCCAGGAAACCGGCCAGGGATAGAAATCCAGGGAGGAAGCATCCGTGAAAGTGGTTGTGCCGGAATTGTTATGCACTCCGCCAAACCTCCAGGATAATCCCTGTAAATAGGGGAGCTGCAATAAATTAGACGGCGCGGCCAGCGCGCTGGTTTCTGTGGGGATCGTTATCTGATTTTTTTCGTCAAGCGGATCATCACTTCCGAAGAGCCTGACGTACGTTTGATAAAACCCATTTGCCTGGCTGTTATCCAACATTAAAGATATATTTTGATGATCCATTGCGGCAAGCCCGGCGATGACAGCATATGTGCCCGCGTTCGTCCCCGGCGCAACATTGACGACGGTGCCGCCCGGCGTGACAAAAGGTTTTAACTCGCGTTGTGAAACGCTCAGCGCAGAATACGAATAAAGATGTAAATAATAAGCTTCCATCATTTTTGTGGAAAGGATTTCAACCTGCGGGATAAAACCGCCATGTTCCAGCATGCCATATGGGTTTTCGATCCGTTCAGGCTGAGGATCGGAAATTAATCGGGATTGAATTTCCAACAGGGTCAAATAAATTTTGGGATTGATGCTGAAATATTCCGAGCGGCCATACAGGTCGTCCGCATATCTTAATAAATGAGGTGCACTGGACTCGAGAAAAGTCTTCACTTTAAAATTCCCTATATTTGGACCGTAAACAAACTGGCCATCCGACAAAACATAGGGTATCCCTGCATAAACCGGCTCCGGCGAGACCGCGCCTTGAGCATCCACAAAGGGTAAATCGCCCACACCTAAAGTGGAAAGAAACACAGCCAACAGCATGAGCCCGGAAATAATTTTACGCGCCCGCAAGATTTTATTTTTGATGAACATTTTGTTCTCCTAGCTCGACCAAACCCAAAAAAGAATCGCCATGAAAAGTAAAAAATCCTTTTCTATCAAGGCACTTACTGCGCTGCTCATACCAGACAGATGACCAAGGCCCAGTGTGTATGTTCAGTGTAGAATAAAACCAATGAAAAACAAGTGGCATAAGCCACTTGTTTTTCATCCTAACAAGATTGTAATTCACCACGAAACAACTGATATTACGCATCACCTCGAGCGGTCAAAGTAAGTTTAATCTGCAACCAAATACACCTGCTTACGGTATTCCGTCCCAATTGCCCGCGATCGGCATGTCACCGGGATTTCCAAGGGCGAAGACGATATCTGCAAAGCCAATGGTGTTGCTGTTGCGCAGATAGAATTGCGCATTGCGATAGACACCGATCGTGTCGATCCCGTCATCATTCCAATCTCCGGTAACGGGCATATCACCCGCCAGACCATAATTAAGAGCAATTTCTGCAAAGCCGGTGGTATTGGTATTCTTGAGGAAGATGATGCCGTTGCTGGGGCGGAAAACACCCGTGGTATCAGAGCCATCTCCGTTCCAATCTCCCGCGATACCGACATCGCCCACATTTCCCAGATAAAAACTCATATCCGGCGTGCCGGGGCTGTTAGTATTCCGTAATAAGAATTGCCCGGTCGAAGTACGAAATACCCCAATGGTGTCTACTCCATCCCCATTCCAGTCACCCGCGATCGGTTGGTCGCCGGGAGCGCCGAAAGCAAAGGTTAGGTCGGCGAAACCGAGAGTATTGGAGTTACGCAGGTAAAATGAGCCGTTGCGATAGATGCCGATCGTGGCCGTGCCGTTGCCATCCCAATCGCCTGTGACAGGATAATCTCCGCCCAGCCCATAGTTGATCGCGACATCAGCGAAGCCGGTTGTGTTGGCATTCTTCAAGTACAAAAGCCCGTTACTCGGGCGGAAGACGCCGGTCGTATCTCCGCCGCCCACATAACTACCAACATAAAGATTTAACTCCCACCAATCAAAAGTGCCGATACCAGTTCCGCCAGATTCGTCGGTAACTTTCAAAGCCCATGTTCCAAGAGATGATTCGCCCCGAGGCTGAACAGTCAAGAACTTCCACGCGATATAGTCGTAAGTTGGATCATCCTGTTTATCAACCAGGATACTTGGCGTACCTGAAGGCGAGGTAAGCACTACTTTCAGATCACCCCGAAAATCGTGTGTGGCATTGAAGACAACCTCAACAAAATCCAGTGTAATATTTTGATTGACAACAAAAGTACTGGTAACGCCAACCCCGGTTGGATCCTCATTACGGTCAGGAATGGGAAGGTTAACAGGAATGGTTCCTGATGAAAAGACTGGAGCAGGCGCCAACAAAACACCAGCCGCATTAACCTGAGCATCGGTGATACCGGAATTATTCGCTTTCGCTAAAGAAGTTGGCATTACACCAATCCCCAGCAAAGAGATCAGCGTCAATGAAACGCGAAGAATATATATTATTTTTTTTGATATAAAATTTTGCACGAAAGATCTGTTCATTTTATCTCCTTGTAGCTGGACTATCCATTACTATAAACAAGTGATCACGCTCTTATTGCTTTTTGCTCGTTCTGAGGATTTGATGGTTGAATTGTAGAAGATCGTACGCACGTTCATAAATTAGAGATTTCAGTTAGATTAAATGATGGCGGGATTTTATGAGGGTGATGCGTCTTGTCGAACTGGTTTTGTTGGGGGCCTGACACAACCGGATAAAAAGAAAACCACATTGAAATTTCATCCTGCCAAAACCGTCTTTGATCATCTTCCTTTAATTGCAGGCATTCACAATGCTACTAGCGAATGATACTGCCTGCAGTTAAATTATACAATCAGAAACGGGCTGGCCTGTGTACAAAATTGTCAGGCTGTTATTTTTTTGCACGGCGCGCGAACTGCCATAAAGCCAGCCCGCCAAAAAATAATGCCAGTATGCCTGTTAATAAAAAAGGCATGCTGGCGTCTAGGTTTATTTGAATATTGAAGCCGCGCTCTTTCTTTCATTTCAAAACAGTAATCTACTGCATGGCCAGCTTCAAGGCAGACTGCCATCCTGGAAGTTTCAGATCAAATGTAGATTCGAACTTGGAGCAATCCAGCGCCGAAAAAAGCGGCCGTTCGGCCGGGGTGGGGAAATCCGCTGTGAGCGCCGGCAATATCTCTTTTGTGATCTGTTCCTGTTTGTTCGGATCAAGCTCAAGGATCATTTTGGCCCACTCAAGACGGCTGGCAAAGCCGCTGCCGGCAAGATGATATAAGCCGCTGCGTTCTGCCACATACTTTTGTCCGCGCACGGCGATCTGCGCGGCAACCTCAGCCAGCATCCTTGCCCAGGTCGGGTTGCCGATCTGATCTGTGACCATCCGTAAGGTTTCCTGACGGCGCGACCACTGCATGACCTTGCTGATAAACCCGCCCTGGCCTCTCATGCTGTAAACCCAGCTGGTGCGAAAGATCAAATGCGCGCCGCCGGCTTTCCGGACCAACTGCTCGCCTTCAAGCTTGCTCCTTCCATAAACACTTAAAGGATTGGGGGTATCGCTCTCGATGTAGGGACTGCCTTTTGTCCCATCAAAAACATAATCGGTTGAGTAATGAAAGAACATCGCACCCAAACGATTACACTCTTCCGCAAGAAGTCCGGGCGCAATGGCATTGATCTTTGCGGCGCGCTCGCGCTCCGTTTCAGCCAGATCAACGGCTGTGTAGGCGGCGGCATTCACAACCAGCGCGGGTTTTATCTCTCTGATCAATTCGCAAACAGTCTCGGGGCGCTCCAAATCTATCTTCGGATAATCAACTGCAATGATCTCCCCCAAAGGCGCGAGGGTTCGGCACAGTTCCCAGCCCAGTTGACCGTTTTCAGCGAGGATAAAGATACGCATCATAGTCCCTCAGCCGAAAGACGCAGCAGGTATCGGCCGTAATGGGTACTTCCCATTCTGGCGGCCAAAGCTTGCAGTTGCGAAGTATTGATATACCCCATTCGATACGCGATCTCCTCCGGACAGGAAATCATCATCCCCTGCCGTTCCTGAACTGTTTGTATGAAAGTAGCCGCCTGAAGAAGGGATTCGTGCGTCCCGGCATCCAGCCAGGCAAAGCCGCGGCCAAGGACTTCTGTTTTTAAATTACCCTGCTCCAAATAGATGCGGTTAAGATCTGTGATCTCCAACTCGCCGCGCGGAGACGGCTTCAAGTTTGCAGCCAGGTCCGACACATGCTGATCGTAAAAATATATACCGGGCACAGCGTAATTGGAACGAGGCTTTTGTGGTTTTTCTTCCAGGCTCAATACTATGCCATTTTTATCAAATTCGGCAACGCCATAACGTTCCGGGTCATGTACCGGATACGCAAAGATACGCGCCCCCTCCCTGAGCTGGGAGCAAATTTTTAACTTTTCGGGCAAACCATGTCCATAAAAAATATTATCGCCCAGGATCAAACAGGCGGGTTGATTATTGATGAAATCCCTGCCAATGATAAAGGCTTCAGCCAATCCGCGCGGTTGATCCTGTTCGGCATAGGAAAATGAAAGCCCCCAGGCATCCCCATCCCCCAGCAAACGGCGGTAGAGCGGCAGGTCTTCCGGCGTGCTGATCACAAGTATTTCCTGTATCCCCGCCAGCATAAGCACAGAAAGGGGGTAATAGATCATGGGCTTATCGAACACAGGCAAAAGCTGCTTGCTTATTGCAAGTGTAAGCGGATGAAGCCGGGTTCCCCTCCCGCCCGCCAGAATAATTCCTTTCATGATGTCTTCTCCCTCGTATCATAGTTTTTTGTCAGCCAGGCCTGATAGTCCTGCTGTTTTCGGATGGCGAGTACCCACTCCGGATGGGAGAGATACCAGTTGACCGTGTCACACAGGCCATCCTTCAAAGTATGACGCGGACTCCAGCCCAATTCACGCTGTATTCTGCTTGAATCCATGGCATAGCGACGGTCATGCCCAGGGCGGTCTTTTACGAACTGGATCAATTCACGATATGGATTTCCATTTGTGCGGGGCTTTAATTCATCAAGAATATCGCAAATGGTTTCGACAATGGTCAGGTTGGCAGGCTGGTTTTCGCCGCCGATATTGTAGCTGGAGCCATTTGCCCCTTTGGTCACCACCAGGTGGATGGCGCGGCAGTGATCTTCCACATGCAGCCAATCCCTGATCTGCTGGCCATCCCCATAAACAGGTAATGCCTTTTCATCCAAAGCGCTTAAAATGATCAGCGGGATCAGTTTCTCCGGGAAGTGATAAGGACCATAATTATTGGAACAATTTGTCAGGCTGTATGGCAGGCCATAGGTATGACCATACGAACGTACAAGGTGATCACTGGATGCCTTGGATGCGGCATAGGGTGAATTGGGAGCATATGGAGTTTCCTCGGTCCATGCGGGTTCGCCGGGAGCCAGAGAGCCAAAGACCTCGTCGGTTGAAATGTGGTGGAAGCGGATCTGATCCCTGGGGAAATCATTTTCCTGAAGCCAATACTTGCGGGCAGCTTCGAGCAGCGTAAATGTGCCAATGATATTGGTGTGCATGAATTGGGCCGGACCCAGAATGGACCGATCCACATGCGACTCGGCGGCAAAATGCACGATCGTATCCACCTGTCGTTCCCGCAACACGGCATCCAGAAAACTTTGATCGGTGATATCGCCCTTAATGAAGGTATAACGCAGCGGATCAGGAAGGTCTTTCAGATTTTCCAATGACCCGGCATAGGTCAACGCGTCCAGGTTGAACACCTGAACATTCTTTTCGACATCAAGCAGGTACCGTATAAAATTCGAGCCAATAAAACCGGCACCGCCGGTCACAAGTACGTTTTTCATAGAACTCCTTTTATTCAAATATTTCCGCTTCTTCGAATATTTTTCCAAGTGCATCCTTGGCGGATACGGCAATATCTGCGCCTTCCAAGACAGGCCACTCGATCCCTATCGTTGGGTCGTTCCATACGATGCAGCGCTCCCATTCGGGCGCATAATAATCCGTTGCCTTATAAGCCACTTCAACCCATTCGCTAAGCGCCAGAAAGCCATGGGCGAATCCGCTGGGAACCCAAAGTTGATGTTTGTTTTCAGCGCTTAAATGCACGCCGCACCATTTTCCAAATGTCGGGGAACTGCGGCGAAGATCCACCGCGACATCAAATATTTCTCCAGCCAGTGCGCGGATAAGTTTTCCCTGGGGCTGACGGATCTGATAATGTAAACCTCGCAGGACTCCCCTGACGGAACCGGAATGATTATCCTGCACAAATTTTTTGTCAATCCCGGATAAGGTAAATTTATCTTCGCGATAGGTTTCAAGAAAAAAGCCGCGAGGGTCTGAAAATATCCTGGGGCGTACAACGAGCACATCCGGTATTTGAGTTGGCAAAAATTCCATAGTTTAATTTTGATACCTTGATATTTTAGAATGTCATGTGGCTGAACACATGTTAACGGATTCCAAAAAATAAAGCAAACATCCCGCGGAGACACTGCTCCTATCGGCAAACCCCATTTCCATCACATACAGGTGCTTGCAAGGGACATTGCAGCGGCGAGACAGGCTCGCGAACATAGACTTTGGTTTGCGCTGCGATCACCACCACAGCCAGCGCATCCATATTTTCGCCATTCTGGCAGCCAAGCACGATCACATCAGAAGCATTTGGGAAGTACGGCACTTCATCCTGCGGCAGGATCACGTTATTTATTCCATTTGAACCGATCACGACAAAACCTATTCTGGGGTATGCCAAAATCTGATAGGGGTAGCGTCGTTTATTCTCACCTTTATTTTCCAAGTAAAAACGCGGATATAACGCGCGCCCGTCCACAACCCTGAACGCAGGCGATTGCCGAGAAAATTCCTTCAGCATTACCTGAGTCAATCCCATTTCATTAAGATAACCGTCGTTTTCAAGACCAGTCAACAACTCCGCCTGGGAACGGGGCGGATAGCGCAGCGGAAAGATCATCTCAGAGACCGGCAGTGTCGCGCCAATGAATAAAAATAAGAACAGCACGGCAGGCGCTTTTTTCATAGATGTCCACAACCAGGGTGTTTGACTTTCGGGTGTATTAATTTCAATATCAACCAAAAAACCGAAAGAGCCTGCCGCCCAAACCAAGACCTGGAGCAGGCCAAGTGCGAAATAAAGGAATACCACCCAATCTACAGGAACAATATAGCGACCGCCTGATGTGCGCGCCATGGCATTCGCTAGTTGATAAAAAAAGAAAATACCCAGCGGCACCAAACCCGGAAGTTTTACTGAACGCCAGGCCAGACTGACCCCCAACGCGACCAGCATTAGGTTAAGGATAAAAATAAAGACAGCTCCGGTCGCCATACTTCCATCCCAATATTGTTCCCAAAATGGCGTGGCTTCCTTTAATATGTAACGCAGGTCGTGAAAAACGGGCGAAACAGGCAGAGTAAAAACTGATGTCACCAGGTTATGAAAAAAATTCGTGGCGATGGAAACAGGAATGGGTAACAATTGAACTTCAGTCAGCACAGGTTGTGCTGAAATAATATCAGCTTCTTCTACTTGTACTTGTGGGGTTGGCTCTGGAGCGGACTGTGATGGGATCCTGGAATATCGCTCTGCGAGCACGGTGCGTATGCGGGATATAAAAACATCAAAAACAGATCCGCCACTGACTACCCCCCAGGGAAGAACACTCACGAACATGGCTGTAACCAAGAACAATGAGACGAGCAGCGCACGTGACTTTTGACGCCAATACACAATGACAGATAATAAAACAGCGAACACGATGGAAAACAACGCGTGGGTGCGGATCATGATGCCCAAGCCGGCGATCCCACCAACCCAAAGAGCATAGTGATAATTTTCATTCGGAGATTTCAACCACTTGACCAACATCAACGCCAGCCATACCATCAGGATGGCCAGAGGAAAATCCGTCAACATTTGTTTCTGGTTGGCAAGATCGATCATACTGCTGGCGGCAATCCCATTGAGCCCGCGCAGGGTTGCGAGAACAGCAAGAATGACTCCAAGGGTACGGCTGTGCATCTCTTTTCCCAATTGATATAAGATAGCGGGGAATACAGCATAGATCGCGGCTTGCAGTGCAACCACCTGGGAATAGTCCTGACCGGCCAGCGCGTGCAAAAACACCAAAAACCCCATATATAAAGCGCGGTCAAAGAACAATCCATTGTTGATGCCCTGACCGATCAAGGCAAATTGACTTGCAAGATCAAAAGTGGCGGCATCCGAATACGGATGATATTGAAAATCAGGTAAATAAGGTCCTGGTGCAAAATAACTTGAAAGCATAGGCTCGCGCGCCCAAAGAAAAGCCGCAGCCCCCCAAATGACCGCAAAAATCAAGATCTCCGCAGCCTTCGGCACATGTACATGAAAATAGGATTTCTCAAAAAGAAAAAACAACCCACCTATCGCGAGCGCATAAAAGATTTGAAGAGGCAGTATCGGCACACCAGTTGCATACCAGTAATCCTCGCTGATACGCAGCCCAAGCCCGGTGGATGAGATCAATATCCAGATAAGAATAAAGACCGTCATTAATATGAATGCGATATTCAATACGCTTTTGTAGGTTTGAATATCTGGCCGGTAAAATCCATATCTTGCGCCCCACGCCAGCAAAAAGGTCACTCCGCTGAAGAATGTAAACCAGATGAGCAGTGGATGCAGCCGAACAAAATAATCCTGGAAATTTCCATAACGATAGAAAGGGATACAAGCTGCGATCCAGCCTAAAACCAGGCCTGCCAGCGCGCCCCAGAGTATGGCCTTCGAGAATAATTCCTCACCGACAATCAATTCCCATATGCGTTTCGGCCATTCTTTATCCCCATAAGTCCGGAAAGAAAACCCGGCTGCCAATAGTCCAATAAGCGCGACACAGCCGATCAAAGTCAGCCTTTGAAGGGAAAGACCCAAAAACGCCCTGTTCTCAGGGTCGGAAGGAATCTGAAACATGACCAGCGCGGCGATAAAGGCGCTGATCGAGATCAAAGAACCGTAAACAGCCAAAACGCGATTGGAACGCGGCCATCTATACATGATGAATTTTAGTTTACCATTTTTTCTCCGCTTAAAGACCTGCCAGCCGATTTAGCTTGCTGTAAAATAGGCTGGTCACCTTTATTTATTCGTACTATTCAACTTCAAGGAGATCAATCAATGAAAGTAGTCAGCGTGAATATCGGACAGGCCCACACACAGAAAAATGGGCATAAAACGGAAACAACCGGGATCTATAAAATCCCGACAGACGAATCTGTGCAGATCACTTCCCTGGGGATCAAGGAGGATTTCATCGCCAGCAAAAAACATCACGGCGGCCCCGATCAGGCCATATATGTTTACGGCAAAGCGGACTACGACTGGTGGTCAATTGAATTGAGACGCGAGCTGACTGGCGGAACATTTGGCGAAAACCTGACCATCAGCGAATTGGAAAGTGCGCAATTCAATATCGGCGACCGATTGGTGATCGGCAATGTGATCCTCGAGATCACCGCGCCGCGTATCCCTTGCAGCACATTAGCCGCCCGTATGGGAGATCCTGAATTTGTGAAACGTTATCGTCAGGCAGAAAGACCGGGTTTGTACTGCCGCGTCATGCAGGCAGGGCTGATCACAAAGGGCGATGATGTGAAGATTGAGCGGTATGAAAAAGATACGATCTCCGTTATTCAGGTATTTCGTGACTACTATGATAAAAAGAAAAGCGCAGAGACGATCCGCAACCATCTCAACGCGCCGATCGCGATTCGGGTACGGACCGCGCTGGAGGAAGAACTGCAAAAAATAAATAATAAGCAGCAATAAAACTGTAATTGGTTTGAAGGGTATCCTTCACATGCGAATGCTATAATCCAAACTTATTAATTATCCAGCCCTTCCATGAACTACACTTTCCTCCTTTGGCCCAGCGTTATCATAGCCGCCATCCTTGGCGTTTTCTTTTTCATGCGCCGCCATCGCCGATTCGAAATCGCAGCATTGACCAGCAGCAAGGTCATGGATCATATTAAGGATCTGGCTATCGTCCTTGATCAGCACGGAAACATCGTCACATTCAACCAGGCTGCTCAACAAGCCTGCGGCATTTCCACTGCCTCAATTGGCAATCCCGCAGACAATCTGTCCAGACCATGGTCGGACCTTTTTAAACGCTATGCTCAAGATATATTCAAAGATGAAATTAGGGTAGAGCTGCATTACTATCAGCTAACAATTTCCCCCATTAAAGACAATCGAAACCGAACCCTTGGGCGATTGTTCATGCTTCACGACATTACCGATAGCAAACTCGCTGAACAGGCCATGGCAGAGAGTGAATCGCGCTACCAGCAGCTTGTCAAATTGCTGCCGGATGGCGTGATCACGCACCGGGATGGAAAGATCCAATTCGTTAACAGCGCGTCTGTTGAGATGATCGGTGCATCCTCGGCAAGCGAATTGATCGGAAAAAAATTTCTTGATATTGTCCACTCGGACTCGCAGGAGCTCGTCATTCGGCGTATTCAAAGAAGCCTGATAGACAAAAGCGCCAATCCGCTGGTAAATGAAAAATTCGTACGCCTCGACGGCAGAACGATCGATGTTGAAGTTACTTCTCGACCCATTGATATTGACGGGTCACCCACTTTCATGGTTGTCTTCCGCGACATCAGTGAAAAAAAACTTGCGGACGAGAAACTCCAGCAGCTATCGCGGGCTGTTGAACAAAGTCCGGCCTCCATCTTGATCACAAATATTGAAGGCATCATTGAATATGTAAATCCGCGCTTCACATTGGTCACTGGCTATACTGCGGAGGAGGTGCTTGGGAAAAACCCGCGCATCCTAAGCACCGATCAGACTCAGACGGGTACGCATCGCGACCTATGGGAAAAGATATCAACAGGCCGGGAATGGCAGGGCGAATTTGTGAACCGAAAAAAGAACGGGGAACTGTACTACGAGTCCGCCATCATCTCACCGATCATTGATGCCAACGGAGTAACCACCCATTATCTGGCGGTGAAAGAGGATATTACCGAACGGAAACGCGCTGAGGCCGAACTGCAGGCGCTGCAGGTCGAACTGCGTGAACAAGCCATCCGTGATCCATTGACCGGTTTATTTAATCGCCGTTATCTTAATGAAACCCTTGAACGAGAGATCGCCAGAGCCGCACGCGAAAATTACCCGGTCAGTTTTATCATGAGCGATATTGACCACTTTAAAACCATCAACGACACCTATGGCCATCCAGTCGGCGACATTGTTCTGAAAAACCTGGCAGCCGAACTGACAAGCCACGCCCGTGTTGGAGATATCATTTGCCGCCACGGGGGGGAAGAGTTTCTTGTTATCCTGCCCGGGGTTTCCTCTGACGACGCTTTTCAGATCGCGGAACGTTCAAGAAAATCCTTTCAGGCCTTGCGGACCGAGCACGGGGGCTTCGAGATACGGGCTACTTTATCAAGCGGGATCGCCACATTCCCCAAGAACGGAACAAAAAGCATGGAGTTGATCGCATTGGCAGACCAAGCTTTGTACCAAGCCAAATCAAACGGGCGCAATTGTGTGGTCGTGTCTCGGTTGGTGAATCTATAACGCTACGCTGTTTTACCACGTGATGAATTCTTGACAACCTATTAAAAGCATAAAACTTCTCATTGTAAAAATAGAAATTTTGTTCTATAATACAGGCACTGTTTATCCGATTTTGTCAGAGGAGATAATCTTATGAGTAGTCTTGATCAGGCAGTGCAAACCCAGCTTAACAATATTCAAAAGAAAACAGGCAAGTCACTCGCAGAACTGACAACCATCGCTCAAAAAAGCGGTTTGACCAAACACGGCGAACTGCGCGATATGTTCAAGGAAAAATTTGGATTGGGGCACGGCGATGCGAATTCACTGGTTCACGCCATCCGCGCATCTGACGGCACACGCGCCGCGGAAGGCAAGAACGAGAATGCCGTGCTAGATGAAATTTATTCCGGCGCAAAAGCAGGCATGCGTCCCATCCATGATGCTCTGATGGAGCACATCATGAAATTTGGCGAGTTCGAGATCGTGCCCAAAAAAGGCTATGTCAGTTTACGGTGCAAAAAACAATTCGCGATGATCGGGCCAAAAACAAACACACGCTTCGAAGTCGGCATCAACGCAAAGGATCTCAAAAAAAATAGCCGCCTGCTGGAACAGCCCAAAGGAAGCATGTGCAATTACATCGTCCAGGTAAATGACATGAAGGAAGTAGACGCTGAATTGATCACATGGATCAGATCTGCATTCGAAGGAGCAGGATAATTCGATGTCAGACCATATCAAACAAGAAGATTTTTCCATCAATTTACTTAAGCTCATGCAGGAGACTTTCGAAAGCCCTCATGGGATTTTTCTGGATAAGAACACCTCGCTCTTTCAAACGCTCGAAAGCGTTTCTGCCCAGGAAGCATCCACTCCTGTTGGAGGGAAATGCGCCTCTCTCGCCGCCCAGGTAGCGCACGTGACGTTCTATATCGAATCCTTTGAACGCTTTGCAATCTATCAGGATACCAGCCCCGTGGATTGGGGTGCGATCTGGCGTACAGTGGAAAAAGTCACGCCTGAAGAATGGGACGCGCTGAAAAACAACCTCAAGCAAACTTACGAACGCATCAATAAGTTGTTCCGCGAGAACAAAATGTGGAATGAAGACACCATCGGTGGAGCTCTTTCCATCGTAGTTCATACAGCCTATCATCTTGGTGAGATCCGTCAGGCTCTGTGTGTATTGAAAGTGTAAACATGGTCCCGCGTCCGCGCTACCCCATGCCCAATTTTATTCAGGAGGCGCTCAATGCGCATGGATTAACGAATGCCTATCTTGCGCGGCCGCCTTATCAACAAAATGATTATATTGGCTGGATCAACCGCGCAAAGCTGGAAACGACAAAGCAGAAACGCCTGAATCAAATGCTGGATGAACTGAAATGCGGCGACATCTATATGAAAATGAAATGGAACAGCAAGTCGGGTTAAAAGCCCGACTTGCTGTTTATGTGGCAAAATAGGGGGTATGACCCAAAACGACATCATACAAAAAACAAGCGCATATATAAAACAGGAATTCAGTGACGATTCCTCCGGTCATGATTGGTGGCATATTTATCGCGTGTGGAAAAACGCCATCGCCATTTGCGAGCAGGAAAGAGCGGACAGATTTACTGTGGAACTCGCGGCCCTGCTGCACGATCTTGACGATTGGAAATTCAATGAAAACGAAGATGAAACACCGAGCCGCGCCAAAGCCTGGATGGAGTCTTGCAATGTGAATTCTGAAATGATTGAAAAAGTCTGCGAGATCATCATGCACATTTCCTATAAAGGGGCGCAGGTGGAAAACAAGATGAAATCGCTCGAGGGCTTGATCGTGCAGGATGCAGACCGGCTGGATGCCATCGGCGCGATCGGAATCGGCCGCGCCTTTGCGTATGGGGGCTATAAGAACAGGCCAATGTACGACCCCGAAAGATCAAATAACATGCATGCAAGTTTTGAAGAATATAAGAACAGTAAAAGCGCGACCATTAATCATTTTTATGAAAAGTTACTTTTATTAAAAGATATGATGAATACCGGCACAGCAAAAAGGATTGCGGAACAGCGCCATGAGGTGATGCTGAGTTTTCTAAGTCAATTTATGAATGAGTGGGAAGGGAAGGATATTAAATAAATCTCGTTGCAGGACGGCAAGCGGCTCCGCGGGATCCAAAGATCGTAGTAGACAAAGGACGCCCTTGCAAGAACAAAAGCTATTTTTTCAGGTTAAATATCAGCGCACTTTCTGATTCATACATAAGCAGATGGGGATCTGAAGCGCGAGTCGAATCCGCCAGGCTGCGCAATGAATTCATTATTGCGCCAGTTTCATTTTCAGACGGGATCATAACGACCAGGTAATCGTAATTGACCGAATTGCGCGCACTCCAATCATTGACACAGCTCACATCAGCGCAATGTTGAAAAGCGGTCAACTGGTCATACCACGGAAAAAATCGATCTCCAAGAGTCCACTCCAGCCCTTGCATCGTCGTCGCGCTATATTGTTCCGTTAAAGCGGGGAACCATTCTTGCAAAGGATCAGACATTGAAAACTCGCGTCCGGTTGCAAGCAAAAATGTCTTTCCCTTATCAATATTTGAATCCACCCATTCGATCATTTTCAGATCATCGGATTTCAAGCTTGTATTCACCAATTGAAAATCAAAGATGCTTGCTGTCAGAATGAAAAAGAACATGAGGAAAAACACAAGGAACTGGCTCGAACGCTTCAGCATTACGGTCTCAGGCCCGTCATCCGAACGGCTAATCAGCGCGGAGAGCTTGAGGAGCCCCGTGCCTGCCAGCACAGATAATGAGAGTAAGGCAATACCGTCCCCTCCGCGCGGATCAACAAGATAGGCAAGCACGGTCCATGTGATCAAAAAGAATTCACGTTGTCTAATGGAGATCCAAAGGCCAATCAGTGCCAAGAGCAGGATCGGAAGAAAAAGAACATCCCCAAGACCCTCAAACCTGAATATTCCCAGATACGACTCAAGGGTCCGCTGGCTGGTAGAACCTGCAGAAATAATCGGCTGTATGCCATAACGGATTAATACTGTCACCCACCACGGAGCCGTTAGCAAAGCCACTCCAACAGCTATAGATAAGGATGAAATAATTCCGCGCGGATTGCGGCCATAAAAAACAAAGATCAACACTCCTCCCAACACGGCGTGGAGCGCTGTTTGTGGATGACTCAATACTGCGCCTGCACCAAACAAAATGGTTAGCAAAATTCTTTTATGCGTATATTCTTTGAATAATCGGATAGCCTGCCACAACATGAGAAGCAGGAAAAACATACCGAAAGCCCGCGTAATGCCGCCTCCCATCACCTGCCAGACAAAAGCACGCGGCGACAAAGCATAAACCAGGACAGACATCGCAGCGGATGTTCGTGAAAGAAGGATCTCTTCAGTTAATTTGTAAAAGACAAGGATGGAGAGGGTGTTCACCAGGGCTGGCAGCCAGAGCAATATCTGAATTTCAGATACAGGCAGCAAGTCAGATAATGAAGCGGCGATATAAAATCCAAGCGGAGGATAGGCAAAGGGAATATCCGCAAAGTTATAGGATGTGAATTGAGGCAGGATGTAATGATTCGCTTTCAGATCACGGATCATCGTATAGAACATACCGCCATCATTAAGCGGAAATCCATTCACGATGACCGGCCAAAAGCGGACTACTGCGCCAAACAGCATTGCGGCAAACAGAAAAAGTGCAGGCCAATCCAGTTTTCGATTCATATTCGCCTTATTGTATCTTTAACATATCCTGAACAATGGGCGTCAACCCGCTAAAGAAGAATTCCACCGCAATGACCATGACGATCAGACCCATCAGGCGCAACATCACTTTGTTGCCGTTCTCCCCGATCAGGTGTGTGACCTGTTTCGCGCCCAGCAAAAGGAAATAAGTAAAAACGATGAGCAGAATAATGGCGCCCAGCACAATTCCTGATTCGATGGGCGACTTCGATTCATTCATCAGAAGAATCGAAGTCGTGATCGCGCCAGGGCCACAGATGATGGGAATACCAAGCGGGGTAATGGAAATATCATTGATATATTCATGCGTTGTTTCATCATCAAACTGAGTCCGTGTGAGGCGGGCTTGCAGCATTTCATAACCCATCAGGAAAAATATCACGCCGCCAACAACACGCAAACTATTCGTGGATATGGAAAAGAAACGAAAGATCCACTGTCCCGTCATCGCAAAGGCAAGCAAAATGAACAACGCGGTCAGACTGGCTTTGCGCGCCACACGATGCGACTCCTGAGGAGACAATTTCGCGGTCATGGCTGTGTAGACAGGAATGACACCAATGGGGTTGACCATCGTGAACAAGGAGACAAAACAAAGCAAGGCAAATTCAATAAGCGGGGAAGCCATCATAGAGGGGGGGGGAGAAAAAAACTCCCCGGGTTAGGGGGGGGAAAGGCGGGGGGGGGCCGGAGACCCACCGCCGGGGCCCCTTCGAAAAGGGGGAGGGGAGCCACCGCCCCCCGAGAAAAGGGACCCCCCAAAAAACCCCCACCCCCCCCCCAAAAAAACCCCCCCCCCCCCCCCAACAAAAGGGGCCCCCCCCCACCCCCCCCCCGGGGGGCCGGCGGCGGGGCGGGGGGCCCCGGGAAAACCCACCAACCACCCCCCCCCCAAACCCGAAACCACCCAAGATTAAGGTTTTGGGGGCGGGGGGATTGGGGGGGGGGGCCCGGCGGGGGGGGGTGGCCGTGTCCCGCGGGGGGGAAAAAACAAAAAAAGGGAAAAAAAAAGCCCGCGGGCCCCCGGCCGGGGGCCCCCCCCCCCCCCCCCGCGCCCCCGGCGGGGGGGGGGGGGGGGGGGGGGGGGGGGGGGGGGGGAGGGGGGAGGGGGCCCCCCGGGCAGGCCCCCCGGGCCGGGAACGCGCGAGGGGCCCCGCGGGGGGGGGCGGGGGGGGGCCGGGGGGGGGGGGGGGGGGGGGTTGTTTCCGGGGGGGGGGGGCCCCCGGGGGCAACCGGGGGGGGGGGGGGGGGGGGGGGGGGGGGGGGGGGGCGGGGGCCCCCCCCCGGCCCGCGCCCCCGGGGGGGGCGGCCCGGGGCCCCGCGCGGCCCGCGGCCCGAGGAACGCCCGAACAACTAAAACACCAAAAACCAAAAAACCAACCCAAACCCCCCCCCCCCCCCCCCAAAAACCAAAAGGGTTTTCCAACCCCACCCCCCCCCCCCCCAACCACCAACCACCACATACAAATTTCTTTCCCCATTCCCTCTCCCCCCCCGCCCCCCGGGGCCCTGGGCGGTGGGGGGGGGGCCCCCCCCCCGGGGCCCCCGGGGGGGGGGGGGGGGGGGGGGGGTTCTTTTCCCCCCCCCCCGGGGGCGGGGCCCGGCACCCCGGCCGGGGGGGGGGGCTTGGTTTTTTTTTTTTCCCCCCCCCCCCCCCCCCCCCCCCCCCCCCTTTTGTTTTTGTTTGGGGTTCGTTTACATTACTCCTGAGAAGTTGGTATCAAACAGATTGATCGATTCTACTGCGATTGTCCATAACTTTTGATATTTTAAAGCGCGAAACCTGGACCAAAGACATCCAAGCCTTGACATCCCCTAGATTCCGCAGATAATTACGGCAATTAAACTAAAGGCCGTGACAGAGGAAAGTAGACTGGCAGAAGCCGCCAGAGATGTGCAAAGTAGCCGTTGAGATTGCACTCGACCAAAATCAGTTGAAGTTCCCTCTTGAGCCGTTCAGGTGAACCATTTATCAGTAGTCTGAACCGTATTCTCAACGTTATTCGAGAAGCCGATGAATGTCGGCACAAAGTGAGCCTGAAAAGGCTAATTTGGGTGGTACCGCGAGAATTCTCCCTCTCGTCCCATTATTTGTGGACGGGAGGTTTTTGTTTTTTATTTCAAGGAGTCCGAAGTCCGTGACTTCGGAGTATCCAACGATTGGGGACGTTGGACTCTAGTTCATTTTTTGGAGGCACCATGTTGGATAGATTGAACGAGATCGAAAAAGCCGCGCTGGAGAGTCTTGCATCCATTACGGATCAAGCCGCTCTTGACGCGTGGCGTATTGCGAACGTGGGACGCAGTTCGCCGTTGATGCAGGTTTTTGCCGGGTTTGGGAAACTCTCAAAGGAAGAGCGGCCAGTTGTCGGCGCGGCTGCGAACCGTGTAAAAGCAGCCTTGGAATCCGCTTTGGAAGAAAGAACCCAGGCGGTGAAAAATGCCGCGCTGGCAAAGTCCCTTGAGGAGGAAAAACTGGACGTGACTTTGCCCGGACGCGAAGTCAACATTGGACGCTTGCATCCATCCAATCAACAGTTGCGGCGCGTATTAGCCATCCTGGCAGAGATGGGCTTTCAGGTGTATACCTCGCGCGAGGTTGAAACGGATGAGATGAATTTCCAAATGCTCAACTTCCCGCCGCATCACCCCGCGCGCGAAATGCAGGATTCTTTTTACGTGGAAGCGGAAGGCCGCGAAGACAACCCGATCTTGATGCGCACACATACCTCGCCGGGACAGATCCGCGCAATGCGTGAAGCCTCCGCGATCAACCCGCAGAACCCGCCTCCGATCCGCATCGCTCTGCCGGGGATGTGCTATCGCTATGAGCAGATCACAGCGCGTTCTGAAATTCAGTTCAACCAAGTGGAAGGGCTGGCTGTTGGCGAAGGGATCACGTTCGCTGATTTGAAAGGTACACTCACCGATTTTGCGCGGCGCATGTTCGGACAGGATGCGCGCGTGAGGTTCCGCGCTTCATACTTCCCGTTCACAGAACCATCCGCCGAAGTGGATGTGGAATGTTTTGTCTGTGGCGGAAAGGGCTGCCAGGTCTGCAAGAATTCGGGCTGGCTTGAAATTCTCGGCTGCGGCATGGTACACCCGAACGTGCTTCAGAACGGCGGCTATGACCCCAAACGTTATACAGGCTTCGCCTTCGGCATGGGTCCCGAGCGACAGTTGATGTTGCGAAACAAGATCAACGATATTCGTTATTTCTGGGGCAACGATGTGCGGTTTTTGGAGCAATTCTAAAGTTCTTAACCACAGAGGAAATCCTTTGTGTACCCTTGTGACACTTTATGGTAACTGAAAGGCAAAATTATGAAACTACCAATATCATGGCTAAAAGATTTCATTGACATTGACGGGTTGACCGTCGAAGACATTGCTCGTAAATTAACGCTCGCCGGTCTCGAAGTTGACGAGATCCTATATGCGGGCTTGCCCATGCCAACCTATGGCGCTGGCGAGAAACACGAATTCAAGACCAACGGCATTGGCTGGGACCGCGAAAAACTGGTCGTTGCTGAGATCCGCGAAGTGAAAGCGCATCCCAATGCGGATAAACTCACTCTGCTCGACTTGTTCGATGGTCAACAGGAGCAGGTTGTGTTGACAGGCGCGCCAAACATTTTCCATTTGAAAGGCGCGGGCAAACTTCCCAAGCCGATCAAAGTGGCCTACGCAAAGGAAGGCGCAACCATCTATGATGGTCACGCGGACGGATTGGTACTGACCACGCTCAAACGCGCAAAAATCCGCGGCGTGGATTCCTATTCGATGGTTTGCTCTGAAAAGGAATTGGGGATCACCGAAGAGCATGAAGGCATTATCCTGCTCGATGACGATGCGCCTGTGGGGATGCCTCTTGTGGACTACATCGGTGACGCAGTCTTGGACATTTCCATTCTGCCGAACATGGCGCGTAACGCAAATGTGATCGGCATCGCGCGTGAACTCGCCGCGCTGACGGGCCGCGAACTCAAACAGCCCAAAATTGAATTCCAAACATCCGGCGATCCAGTTGAAGATTCGGTCGCCATTGAAATCACCAACTCCGAGCTTAATCCGCGCTTCGTAGCGGGATTAATTCGTAACGTGGAGATCAAGCCAAGTCCATACCAGATCCAGCGCAGACTTAAACTCGCAGGCGTGCGCTCCATCAACAACATTGTGGACGCGACCAACTACGCCATGATCGAACTCGGCGAGCCTCTGCACGCCTTTGATTATGACATCCTCAAGGAACGCGCCGGTGAAAAGAAGATCAAGATCATCACCCGCGCCGCACAGGAAGGCGAGGAGCTCATCACTCTCGATGGTGTGAAACGCAAACTCACCTCCATGAATGTGCTGGTGTGCGACGAAAAAGGCTCGCTCTCTCTTGCAGGTGTAATGGGCGGTTCCGAATCTGAAGTATACGATGCATCCAAAGAAGTTTTGGATGCGATAGGCGTTGAAATCAAGCCTGGCGAAATGCCGCAGGGAAAAACCACTTCGCGTGGAAAGAGCACTGTCAATGTCCTGCTCGAAGGCGCGGCGTGGAACTTCATCAACATCCGCCGCACCGCCAAGCAGCACAATCTTCCTTCCGAAGCGTCGTTCCGTTTTTCACGCGGCGTGCATCCCGCGCTGGCTGAAACTGGCGTGAGGCGCGGCTTGCAATACATGGCCGCCTGGGCAAATGGAGCCATCGCGCCCGGCCTTGTGGACGCGTATCCACTTAAACCCAAGGATTCAGTGGTTGAGGTGACACCAAAAGACGTAAAGAGACTGCTTGGCATTGAACTCACAAATGAAGAAATTGCCGCGCTCCTCGCTCATCTTGAATTCAATTGTGTGATCACAGGCAGCGGCGTGAAAGTCACCGCACCCGCCCATCGCATGGACATTGAGGAAGGCGTCGTCGGTCTTGCAGACGTACTTGAAGAAGTTGCGCGATCATACGGCTTCGATAGGATCCCAACCACCACCATGGCTGACGCTTTGCCTCCGCAAGTTGGAAATCCAGTCCACGAGTGGGAGGAGCGTCTGCGTGACCTGCTCGTCGCGATCGGCCTGCAGGAAGTAGTGACCTACCGCATGACCTCGCCCGAGCGTGAAGGCCGTGTAGTGACGCACAATGAATATGTCCGCATCGCAAATCCGATCGCGCCTGAACGCAGCGTTTTGCGTCAAAGCCTGCTCGCTTCGGTGCTTGAAGTTGCCGAGAAAAATGCCAAAGCAGAATCAATTGCAATGTTTGAAGTGGGCTCGATCTTCGAGCCAGTCAAGAACGATCTGCCCAACGAGCCGCGCAGACTCGGCATCGTGATGACGGGCGCCCGCATTGCACCCGCGTGGGATGTGAAAGACTCACCTGCTTTCGACTTCTATGATATGAAGGGGCGCATCGAACTCCTTTTGGCCGGCCTCCGTTTCACAGACATTGTCTATGCTGAGAGTGAGTCTGCTTACAACATGCACCCGGGCAAATCTGCCGAGGTGAAAGTGAATGGACAGGTCGTGGGAGTATTCGGCGAACTGCATCCGCTGGCAAAGGAAAAATATGAATTTGGTGATGCCCCCGTGATTGTGGCAGAATTCGATCTAGAAAAACTGCGCACGCTGAGCCCATCCTTTGGCATTAAGCCGGTCTCAGAATTCCCGCCGATGTATGAAGATATTGCCGTCATCCTTGATGAATCAGTCGCCGCATCTGCCGTCGAAGCATTGATCAGGCAAACGGGCGGCAAGACCGTGACCGACGTCCGCCTGTTCGATGTCTATCGCGATGAAAAGATCGGGGCTGGCAAAAAGTCACTGGCGTACAGTCTCACCTATCAGGCTGAGAAAACGCTGACCGATGCCGATGCCGCGGCGATCCGAAACAAGATCGTCAAACGGCTGGAGCATACCGTCGGAGCAAAATTAAGGTCATAGTACAAACGGGATGCGGGAAAACTTGCATCCCGTTTTTTTTGAATGTATACTCGGTTTAAATCTAATTTATCACAGGAGAAAAGAAATGGATCCCAAAACAAAAGGAATTATTGCGACCATTGCCTCAGTTGTATTATGCGGCTGCCCGGGTTTGTTCATGTGCTTCTTCGGGGCGACATCTGTTTTTGCAAGCAGCATTCCTGGAGCGGACATCGATGTGATGGGCAGCAGTGACCCAGCCGCCGCAACCACCATGGGAATAGTATTTTTGTGTCTATCCCTGATCTTTATTGCCATCCCGATCGCAGTTGGTTTCTTCTCCTTCCGCAAAAAACCAGCGGTAGTGGTCTCGAATAACGAGCCTATTCCCCCGGCTTCTTAATAAAAAAATCCTCCAAGTAGAAACTTGGAGGATTTTTTTATTTTACGATGATCGTCAACTTCATTGAGCAGAAGGTGTTCTTTCCGCTCGTGATCTTCCATGTAGTAGTGTAGGTGCCCGTACTGTCGGGCGCTTTCATGTCTACAACAATATCGGTCTGCCGTCCGGGAGAAACGCTCTTATTCAGATCGTAGATCGGAGCCTTGTGGAGTTTATCCCCGCTGTTATAGCGATAGTCCGCATTGTTTGAATCCCACGCATTCTTGCCAATGTTCGTCACCAGCCAGTGAGCATCAAAATCGGCGCCGCGCGCAAAGACAGTATCGTCCGGCGGAGTCTTGGAATCCACGCGGCATGCAAATTGCGCCCCGGAATCCGATGTATCCAGTGTCGGTGTGGAGGATGGCACGGTTGGGGTGGAAAGGATGAAGATAAAAGTCGGCGTGGGCGATTCTGTGGGCGGCGGCGTTTTCGAAGGCAGCATTGTAACTGTTGGCGTCAAGGAGGGCGGCATCATTAATGCGGTTTGAGTAGCGGCCGCTCCGGCGGTCAACACAATGGCGGTATTGATCGAGTTCGGGTCAAAGGTCGGAGCAGGTACGGACGCAGGAACAAGCGTAGGCGCGCAAGCAAGCACAAGCGCTGCGATCAGCAAAAAAGAGAATATCCTAAGGTTCCGTTGCATCTTTGTTTCTCCTACAAACCCTACTTCACATCGATCGCTACATATGGAAAGCAGGCTTGTCCCTGCACGGTCCAAGTCATCACCTGGCGGCCAGTTTCAGCGGGGGCATTCGCGTCCATGACGATCTGGTAGGTATCACCGGGTTTCATTTGTTTGGGAATTTCAACGACATTGACCGTTGCCATTTTTGGACCGCTAAAATACTTGACATCATAGCCTGACTCCCAGGTCTTTGTTCCAGTATTTACGATGGTCCATTTTATATCGAAACTGTCTCCATGATGAATTTCAGTCATGTCATGAGGGCGGCGGTTGATCACGTCACAGGCATAGTCGGGTTTTGACACAGCCACGCTGCCACCGCTGCTGACAGACTGCGGAATCACAGGTATGGCCGTGACGGTTGGCACAACGGGCGTAAATGTTGGGATCGTGATCGGCGTGTTCGTTGGCACGACCTCAACCGTCGCGGTCGCCAACGGGATCTGCGCCGCCACGGTCAACTCCACAGATTCTGCGACCTGCCTTTCGGCTTCCAAGGTCTGCGCCACAGCAGTATTGATCTGTGACTGGATCTGTTCCGGGCTTTGTCCCGGGGCACAGCCTGCCAAAAATGCAGCAATTATCATTAACACGATCAAACTTCTTTTCATTTTTATCTCCTTTTCGAGCTTTGACTGGTTTCTAATTTTCGTCCTCAGTCATCGCCTAATCTGTCTCACCGGACCCGATCCCAAGCGGTTTCCACTTGTTCTCGTCCTTTAATCGGTGTTGGATACCATCACGATTATGTAATTCATCAAAACCTTCGGGTTTGATGAATAGCTGGTCGCCATCCAGCAGGCCGGTCAGGCCGGTCTGGCCGGGTTCCGGACGTTTGCTTTGACAGAATTTACACGTCTTCGGGTCGTGTGACTTGTACTCGGTCGGCTCTTCGTAGGTTGTCACATATCCTTCGTAGTTACGCACGATCACCTTATGGTCAGACATGCTCAACAGGTAATTGGGCATGACGGGAATCTTACCACCCCCGCCAGGGGCATCCACAATGAACTGCGGGACGGCATAGCCGGAGGTATGTCCGCGCAGGCCTTCGATGATCTCAATGCCTTTTGCAACCGGTGTGCGGAAATGTCCCGATCCTTCGACCAGATCACATTGATACAGATAATACGGGCGCACGCGGATACGGGTTAATTTCTGCACCAGTTCACGCTGCATATGAACGCAATCATTGACGCCCGCAAGCAGGACGGACTGATTGCCCAAGGGAATACCGGCGCGACTCATGCGGTCGCAGGCTTCGGCAAGTTCCTTGGAAATTTCATTCGGATGATTGACATGGATGTTCAACCAGAGCGGGTGGAACTTCGCGAGCATATCGCATAATTCCTGCGTAATGCGCATTGGCATAAAGACCGGCACACGCGACCCAATACGGACAATTTCAATATGCGGGATCTCGCGTAAGCGGGTGAGCAATTCTTCCAGAATTTTTGGAGCCAAAACAAGCGGATCACCACCGGAGAGCAGCACATCACGCACCTGCGGAGTGCGTTTGAGATATTCGATCTGCATCTCGAAATCCTGGCGGTTGAAGGTTTGGCCGGGGTCGCCTACAATGCGTGAGCGTGTGCAGTAACGACAATACGACGCGCACTGGGTCGTTACCAGCATGAGAACTCTATCAGGGTAACGGTGAACAAGTCCAGGCACGGGAGAGTGGCGGTCTTCCGCCAGCGAATCCTCCATCATGGAGGTAAAGGCGTTCATTTCCTCTGAAACAGGGATGATCTGCTTGCGAACGGGATCATTCGGGTCTTCAGGGTCGATCAAAGAAATAAAATAAGGCGTCACATCCACGCGGAACAGACCTTGAGTTTGCAGAGCCTTGCGTTCACTCTCGGTGAGATTCAAGACCTTTTCGATATCTTCCACAGTGTTCAGACGGTGACTTAACTGCCAGCGCCAATCGTTCCATTTTTCATCCGGAACATCAGCGTAAATTGGCGCGCGTTTTGAAATAATGGGTGTGGGCATTTTTCCTCCGAAAAATTTTAGGGTTAAAGTTTGACAACGCGGGATCAGCGCGCAAGTGGAGGGTCATGATCCGGTCGAAAAAATCCTGCAAATTTCAGCAACATCTTAAACATTGTAAATTCAAACGGAATGCGGGTCAATGTCATTATTTTTCGAGAGTACAATTGGGACAAAGGATAAATTTATGCTGAACTCCGACCTTACAGTTATTCATCTCCCCGAACAGAAAAGTTTTGAAGTACGCCTCGATACATTTACGGCTGAATTAAATTATCACTTGAGCGCAGACACCATCACCTTTACACACACAGGCGTCCCTGCCGCACTCGAAGGGCGCGGGATCGGAAGCCTGCTGGTACGCGCAGGGTTAAAATATGCCAAAGAAAATAACCTCAAAGTGCACTCACTGTGCTGGTTTGTGGACAAATATCGCCAGCGTCATCCAAACGAATGAGCTGGCTTACTTAATCAATTCATGCTGACACACCATTCTTTTATTGATGAATATCCTGCTTAGTGGCGGGCGCGCACCCGCCACACTTGACCTCGCCCGCGCATTTCATAGAGCTGGCCATATAGTCTTTATGGCTGAATCTTTTCGCGCGCATATATCCCAGCCAAGCAACGCCATTACAAAAAATTTCTTTGTGCCATCGCCGCGCTACCAAACAAAGGCATTTATCCAGGCGCTGAGAAATATCATCGTTGACAATAAAATAAACCTGTTCATTCCCACAGGCGAAGAGATATTCTATGCTGCCATGGAACGCAATGAATTACCCTGTGCCGTTTTTTCCGAGTCCATCACGAAATTAAATCAACTGCACAGCAAATGGAGTTTTGTCATCAGCGCAATGGCGAATGATCTTCCCGCGCCTGAGACGATGCTCATCAGATCAAAAGACGATCTATTTCACGCGTACGCACAATGGCGGGAACTTGTTCTTAAGCCGGTTTATTCCCGCTTCGCCTCGCAGACCATGATCCTGCCTCCGTTAAAACTGGCATTATCCACCCTGAAGTTTGATCCTGCCATTCCCTGGGTGGCGCAGGGCTACACCTCTGGGAAGCATTACAGCACCTACAGCATCTGCCATCATGGACATATTACCGCCCATACCGCCTATCCCGCCACATTTAAAGCTGGATTGGGAACGGTCGTCGCTTTTCAACATATTGAACATCCGGCAATGTTCAAATGGGTAAAAACATTTGTCGAGAAAAATAAATTCACGGGCCAGATCGGTTTTGATTTCATTGAGAAAGCGGATGGACAGCTTGTCGCTCTGGAATGTAATCCGCGCACGACAAGCGGCGCGCACCTGCTTGCATCCAACCCCAAGTTTATAGAAGCATTCTATAATCCTCATCAGCAATGCGCCACACCGATCAATCACCGTCCCCTTATGCTTGCAATCGGAATGCTGATCCACGGGTTACCGGCAGCGCTTCAGAAAAAACAATTCAAGACCTGGTTGGAAACATTCCTCAGCAGTGATGATGTGATCCTGGATTATAAAGACCCGCTCCCCGCCCTGCTTCAATTCCGCAGATTTTTCACCCTGTTATCCATCGCATGGAAGAACAGGATCAGCCCGTTTGAAGCCAGAACCTTCGATGTTGAATGGAACGGGGATGAAAAAAGAGGTTGATGTGCCGCAGCGACGAGGATCAACTTCTCACTTCAGTATATGACCTCGTGCATGAGTTGTATTATTCAAAACAAGGGTAGTAAATTCACCCGCCCGCAATTTTTACTTTATACCCCATCTTCCTCAACACTTCGGCGATCTTCTCACGGTGCTCGCCCTGAATTTCGATCACGCCATCCTTGATGGTCCCGCCTGTGCCGCAATCCTGTTTTAATTTCTTCGCCAATGTTTTCAAGTCATTTTCAGAAAGAACAAGCTTCTTCACCAGTGTCACAGCCTTCCCGCCGCGCCCGTTGGATTCTCGATGCAGATACACAGTCTGCTGCTGAGATGGCAGGGAATTATCACGGGAGGATCCGCTTTGTTTCTTACGCAGATCTCCATCTTCGGACGACCATACAGTTTTATTGTCATTTGACATAGCTCAATTATAGCGAACTATTTCCACCGCTCTCTATCCCAATAATCCTTTCTGCGCCGCGACGGCGACAGCGGCGGCGCGCGAATCCACCCCGTATTTTTGATAAATACTTGCAAGGTGCGCTTTGACCGTGCGTTCGGTGATTCCCAATTTAAATGCGATCTCCTTATTACGCTCGCCCCGCGCGGCGGACTGTAACACTTCAAGCTCACGCTCTGTCAGCATAGAGTCAGTTTGGGGTGCGGATACAGGCTTTGGCTGAGGCGCGAGTACGCGGGCAAGGATATCCGGCTTTAACAATGTTTCACCCCTTGCGGCGGCGTGGATCGCATCCAGCAAATTTTCACGGCTGGAGTCCTTGAGTAAATATCCACGCGCGCCAGATTGCAAGCCGCGAATCATCAAGTCATCTTCGTTGTAGGTGGTGAGGATGACGATGGCGATCTGCGGATGATCTTTGCGAAGATGTTCGATGGCGGTGATGCCGTCCATGCGCGGCATTTGCAGATCCATGAGAATGACATTAGGCTTGAGTTCGGGGACGAGACGCAAGCACTCTGCACCATCTGTGGCTTCACCGACAACTTCGATATCGTCGGCGGTTTCGAGAATCAGCCGCAAGCCCTCACGGACAATGAGATGGTCATCGGTGATCATCACGCGGATCATTATGACCTCCCCACGCTGAACTGAATGCATGTGCCGCCATTATTTGACTCAATGGAAAGCATGCCGCCTGTCAGGCGTGCGCGCTCGTGCATCCCAACCAGGCCATAGCTTCCGTTTGACTTTTGATTCACATCGAACCCCTTGCCGTTGTCGCGGACTTCAAGTTCGAGATTTTGATCTTGAAGCATCCACTTCACATGGACTTGTGTTGCCTGTGCGTGGCGGGCGATGTTTGTCAATGATTCGCTCAGGATGTTGAGCGCATGGCTGGTCGTTCCAGGGGATAGCTGATTTTTGTTTACAGAAATTTCCAATTCACAAGGAATTCCTGTCGCCTGTGTGAAGCGATCTATTTTCTCGCGCACTGCTTCGGTTAAGTTTGCAGGTGCGGCGCGCAGATCATCGATGGCGGCGCGGGATTCAGCGAGGGTGCTGCGTGCGCGGGTGATGGACTGCTCAACGATGGCTGATGCGCGTTCGATTCGATTCGCGCCGAGATGTGCTTTGACCGCTTCAAGCTGCAAGACCAGTCCCGCCACTCCTTGCGCAAGCGTATCGTGCAATTCGCGCGCCATGCGCTGACGTTCATTCTGCAGCGTGAGTGCTTCTATTTTCGCGGCGGAGGCAGCGAGTTTAGCATTGGCGCTTTCAAGCGACTCGGCCAGATCCACGGCTTTTTGGCGCTCGGCCAATTGCTGATTTAGTACCACCATAAACAGGATGATAAAACCGCCGTTGATAAGCAGGGTCGAAAGGGCAGCTCCCAGATCGCCTGGGGCAACGAGACGAAGAAGAATCACCAACGTAATAGCAAAATAGAACAAACCCAATTTCAAAGCCCGCCACGTATTCCCCCATAACCCAAGAACCTCGCCGATGAGGGAGATCATCGCTGACCCGAGAATGGTGAAATGAATTTGCGTTCCATAAGGAATAGCCACCAACGCGATAATGAGAATGGTTTGAGTAAAATAATAAAACTCCCACCAATACTTGCTTTGGAATTGCCTCAGGTTCAGCCAATATAAACCGATATGAAGGGTGAAAAGCAATCCGCACAGGATGGCATAAAACAAGGAACCTGTGTTCCACACATCCCGAATACTGATTACCGCAATAAACCCGAGCAGAACGGTAATAAAAATATAAAAGGGAAATCCAACAAACTGGCCTTTTTGCGAATTGGTTTGTTCCATGCACATATTCTACCTGAGGCGGGCGCACGTTCATATTGTCCGAATGGACAGTGTCCACTTTTGCACGGAATGGCCGATGTGGAGAGAGGGACAAATCCATACAATAGCGCCAATCACCAATTAGTAATTACCACACAGGAGACATCTCATGAACAAAAAATACTTCTATCTCGCAATCATCTTCATCCTCGGCTTATTCATCGGCGGCAAGTGGAATATCCCGCTCGCGGCATGGATCGTGCCCGTCTTCGGCATCCGCTTCTTCCGCGACAGCGACAAGGCGGGGCGCAACTTCCTTTTGCTTTGGCTCGTCTCTGCCGTCTCCACCATCATCTCATGGCAAGGCGCAACTTTCATATCCAAAATCCATCCTCTGGCTGAAGCAGGCTTCTTTCTGCTCATGGCTCCCATCGGTCTGCTTCCCTACGTCATCGACCGCATGTACCATCGCCGCTTCGGCTCCTCCGCGTGGCTGACGCTTGTGTATCCAATCGCCGCCACCGCCATGGATTTCTTCTCGGCCAGCGGGAGTCCATTCGGGACATTTGGCGCAGGCGCGTATTCCCAGCGGGATTTTCTCACGGTTATGCAAATCGCTTCCATCACTGGATTGTGGGGAATCACATTCGTCGCCAGCTGGTTTGCGAGTTTGACAAATCATCTCTGGGAATGCGGATTCAAATTCACGCACCTCTCGCTGACTTTTGCTGGGATACTCGCCCTGATCCTTGGTCTTGGATTTGGGCGGATTCTGCTCCCATCCCAACCAAAACAAACCGCCCAGATCGCAGGTTTCTCACTTCCAAACGGAAAACTGCAAGAGGCGCTGAATCAACTTCAGGCGAAGGATGAAGCGGGCTTTCGTCAAACAGCGCAAGAATTACACGCGCAGGAATTGGATCAAATCCGTTCATTCGCGCAAAGCGGAGCGGATATCGTTGTCTTGCAGGAAGGCGCAGGCCTGGGTTATACCGATCAGATCGAAAAGTTATTGGCTGAGGCCTCGGTAATGGCGAAGGAAGAAAACATCTACATCGTTTTGCCTACTTTCGATTTTGAAAAAAAGCCGGCTGAGAATATTGTTCACATTATCGCCCCGAACGGCGGCATCGTGTTGGAGCATGTCAAGTATGGCGGCAATCAATTTGAAGGCTCACTGGCAGGCAATGGGACTATACAAACTGTGGATACTCCCCATGGAAAACTCAGCGCAGTGATCTGTTGGGATGCCGACTTTCCTGCAGTGATCAAACAAGCTGGCGAACAAGACGTGGATCTGCTCTTCATCCCTTCAAATGACTGGCTCGAAGTGAAGGATATTCACGCGGGCATGGCAGCCTTCCGCGCCGTCGAGAACGGCATGAGCATCTTCCGCCAGACGGGTGAGGGTGTGTCGTCAGTGGTGGATGCCTATGGGCGCCAGATCAACCGCGTGGATATGTTCACAGAGAATGCAATTGGATTTACAGGGATTCAAAATGTGAAAACTCCGATCGGCTCAGTGGATACGCTTTATATTTTGATCGGTGATGGGTTCGGCTGGGCAATGCAGATCGGGCTTCTGGTTTTATTGGCGATCTTGTGGTTCCTGTGATCTTTGTTGCTCCAAGGAACACTTCGCGCACCTGCCCCGAATGTGTGTTGATAAAGCCAATCGAAAATCTCAAAGTATTTTCCTTTGTGTCCAATGTGGATTTTCTGCGCCAGCGGACATGAACGCGTCTCGAATTCTTCGGGACAGGGCAGTTGTAAACCTGCCGTTGATCTCAGCCCTACCGGGCTAGGGATAAAAGCCTCCGCCTTTAGTCGTGAGGATGTTTACCGAAGAGTGCTGTTGGGCTGATCCCGGCAAGATAATGGAAATTCCCTTCGCCTGCAGTGCGCATCAAGGTGTTGATAACAGAATGGATCTTGCGGTCATCATCATGGGGGCCAGAGATATAGAACGGCTGACCGTCTTTGCCAAAAATCACATTATTTATGCGCGGATGAGTCTCTGGCGGGTCGAGCACCTGGTCACAAAATTGTGCGGTGAAATCAGTATGCGGGTTGAAACCATATCGTGCAGCGTACTCCATTCCGCCGTAAATGATCTCGTGGGCAAGTTCGATGGAACAAGATTCAGGCTCGCCGTTGCACATGTCGGGTAATCCATTTTTAAATTTCTTCAATGGATAATCCGCATTAGCATATGCGTTTTTAATGCCGAGGCAATAAAGATCCACAAGGCATGAAGTAAAAATGACTTTATCAGCGTCCTGCTGGCGGGCAACGACAACGTTTGTGATTCCTTCTTCCCGCCAACCCTGAATGACCCAACAACCCAATATTGGATATTCGCCGTTGGAGATTGCGTGGACCCAATTTTGATTGGCGCGAGAGATTGGAATTTGCAAATTCTTTGGGCAGGCGGGGACCGTTTCTTGGCATTGTGTTTCACCTCATTCATTTAAATATATATTTTCTGATATAAGAAAAGCGTGTTCCGATTTGCCGGTGAATTGACCATTAGCATACATGGACAATTCATATTCTTCACGTGCTTCATGTTTAATCGTTTAGGAAGGAAATATCATTCTTGTTCATTATTTTTGTGTCAACTAGTTTTTTCTTGAACGCAGTGCTGATGGCGATCTTGACTTCAGCTCTTCAAGTTCTTCAGTTTCCCAGAGAACGTTTTCGACAGGCGCTCCCATTTGCGCCCAAACTTTGGGCAGGCAGTCGGAAAGCCAATCGTTGGGAAGAGTATATAAATCTGCCAGATGACGGGCGGAATTGAACGCGTGCAACACGCCAAGCAGGTCAGGGCGCCGCAACTCGCCCCCATCCCTTTGCGGTTTGTCGAAGACGATATGCTCCAGATCGGCTGGTTGCGAAGGAGTTCTGCCGGTCGAGATCCCAGCCCCAGGTCGGGATCAGCGGGGAGGTAGGAGGCGGGCGGGGGTACTCTGCGACGCAGAGGAATATCTAGCGGGGTGATATCCTCCCAGAAATGCCAGTCCATGATCAGCAGTTCTTGGAGTTCATTCTCACGCGGCGACGGTTTCAACGGCAACAGGGATTTGAATTCGCGTTGAGCATACATCATGGCGCGTTCAAAATTCAATTCTTCCTGCTCGGGTTGCGAAAGTAAGCGACGCTTTCCGCCAAAACGGGCGAAGCCAAGACGGTAATGACGGTAAATCTGAGGTTCGTCAACGAGAAAACCGCTATGTTGAAACTTGGTCTGGAGAACAAGGGAAACGCGG
Organism: Candidatus Villigracilis saccharophilus; assembly: GCF_016711665.1. NCBI lineage: Bacteria > Bacillati > Chloroflexota > Anaerolineae > Anaerolineales > Candidatus Villigracilaceae > Candidatus Villigracilis > Candidatus Villigracilis saccharophilus. Next base: position 35,900 of record NZ_JADJSO010000014.1, on the reverse strand, counting down.
ATAACTTCATCTGGTCCGTATTCGGCTATAAGATCGTTGACCTGCGCCTCGTCCAGGTTTCCCTGAACACGTAAATTGATCAGCGCTTTGATCAGCTGCTCACGACGGGCGAAGATGCGAAGTCGTTCGCTTGGGGATGGATAGGAGGAGGCTTGGTCATGGGGTTTGGGAATCGCAAGAGGCAATGCGAGGCGCTGCGCGTGACGGCGACGGTGGCGGGTCATAGCAGGTTCTCCTGTTTGGATGATCGTCTCGCACGGAACATTATAGTTGACATGCTTCACAGCTCCTCAAAGTAAATATCGATTTACCCATCCAAAGCAGCTTTGGACGACACGCCGATTTTTTTGATGATTTGGTATTTGCCCACAAGAGAAGCGGGATTATCATGCTGCACAAATTTTAGATATTGCGAGTTCTCTTTTTTTCTCAATTCTATCCTGATCATCTGCCATGCGCAGGTTGAAAGTTTTTTACTCATCAGGATCCGTATATTGCGGGGGACTTTTCCAACCTTTTTAATAATTTTAGGATACCTGCCTTTTGACGTTTTTTTCTCGATTACAACCACGTTGATCTGTTGCCACCAGTCGTCTCCAAAATCAAACCAATACCCAAAGGATTGATCCTGTTTTAGATTCAGGGCGTCAATAGCAGTTTGCTTCACATCCCCTGCCAACTTAAAATCATCGTCTGCTTCGTCCTGATAAGCAGGGAATCCATATCGCCTGGCTTTCGGGTCGTTGGGACCTTTCCCGCCAATCTGGAATTCATATAAATGTTGGTTTCACGTAGACTTCAACGGTGACATTGAATGGTATTGGTTGGTGGGGTTCTGGTTATGAAGAACCTATTTTCTCATCACCAACATGGAGAATGCCTGAAGCCTGTCGATATTATCGCGACGATTTCGCTGAAACATTCTTCTCCGACCAAAAGAGCAGAGGCTTTCTTTCACAAGAGTCACTTGGCTGATCCTACTCGCTTGAGCCGTTTGTTGATCGCTGCATGTTTAGCTTACATTTGGATGATCACCCAAGGTTTTTTTGTCATCGCGAAAGGCAAGTTGTCCTTGATTGACCGCACAGATCGTCGCGATAAAAGTCTCTTTCGATTGGGTCTGGATTGGCTCAAGTATGCTTTGAACATTCCATTGATTTTCAGCCCGCATTTCACCCGCATTCAAGTTCAACGAGAAACAATGAAATTCGATTTAAAGGCAAATAAATCTTGTAGGGAAAAAAATTATACGAGCATATTTTTCTGAGATATTCCCGATAGCCAGAGGTAACCCATCTCATTAAAAAGCGGAATATGCTCGCACAAGAGAGGTTGTGCGCCCTTATTTGAGCAAGCCTAAAAGGTTATCTTTTTTAAGTAAGTCAATATCTTCACCTGCACCAAGGAACGGAAGCACATCATCCAGGGCTTGTTCAAATGAAATAGATTCAACTTTCGAGCGGACGATCTCACGCCAATTTTCAACGGTAAACATTGCTCCTATCCATTCAGTTTGGCTTAGCGCGTTATTGAGCAAAACCAAATTTGGATCTGGCCAGCTCTTGTCACTTAAATACCAGATCAGGTCATAAAGGTCGCGACCTTTTAGATAAGGGCGTTGTAGGATCGCATGGAGTTTTCCTGCCAATAAAGATGCGCGGTCATGATGTTGCAAATTTAATAGGACATGACGGCGAACCATAGAGGTGTCCAGCACTGCCCCTGCAGGCGGATTGGTGTCCACTTCAAGTTTGACCGCCAGTATTTCATCCTGGTGTGGGGATAATTTCAATTCATAAAGCAGCCCTGAAAAACGAATGAAAGCACTATGGACTGTTTTCTGATCATTTACTTTGAGCGTAATTGTATAGCCCTGCGCTTCCAGGTCTTTTCGAATCGTTTGGAGATAGGAACGAAAATCATAGGACACGGGATTTCTTTCAAGCGCGAAATCAAGGTCTTCGGAATAACGCGGTAGTGAATACAAAAACCTCAACGCTGTGCCGCCATGAAACGCGATCGTGGTCATTGCACCTGCACGCTGCAAACTTTGCAGGATCAATGCCTGTAAATATTCGCGCGCCAGATTATGTGCTTCAACAGGGGATGACAAAGATTGGATCAGCGTCTTTAGATATTCTTTCATGGCAAGTCCTTGTATTCATCTTTTTCCTGCAAGGCAAGTAATCCAATTTGTGCGGCAATCCGCCGCCATTTTGGTTTCGCGGCGCGCTCTGCAAATTCATTCAAGCGGACAAGATCCAGGCGATCCATGTTTTGCAAACGGAGCTGGCTGAGGTAGTTGGGAGAATCTGCCTTGGGCGTAAGATGTGCCAGATCGAGCAGAGCCTTTTCAGGCAAGGCAACGAACGCTTGTTGCCCCTGAGAAAGCTCCACGAGTTGATATCCAAAAAAGAAATGAGAAGCTAAATGTTGGAAATGATATCCGCCCTCCCACTGTGATGGGCGAAGTAAGGTCATGCTCAACGTGCGAGGCGTGTATTCGGGGATCAATCCATAAAACGCCAAAGCAGATTGTGCGCTGACATAGGAACCTGGCATCAAGGCGTTTGCGATCAGGAATGGATGAGGAATGATGTTTTGATAAGGCGGAGCGAGTGTGTACAGCCCGCGCCGTAGTTGACGAATACGACCACTTCGCACCCAACGGGACAGTTGGCGCTGCACATGGGCAGGATCCACATCCCCGGCAAGAAGCAGCCCTGTTTCAAAGAAGGGTTGTTCTCCAACAAGGGATAGCAGCCTTTCAAATTTCATGCGATTATTATGCCATACATGGCAAGTTATTACAATGAAAATTTCTAGACATTCCTACTTTTCTGGCTTCTAAATCTATTGTTTTGTGAAAGAAATCGCTACTCGCCGCGCATAGAGGACCTACAAGGACCGAGGGGTTTGGATTGTATATATTCCCCTAAGATCGTTCGAATGAAAAATGCAGAAAGTCAGGTATTTGCATTCATTTCCAATATTAGCTTGCCAGAAAACTGGCATAAAGAAATTGAACGGTTGATGGATGATATGGATACCGTGAGGCAAATCGAAAATCGCCGAGTTCAGATCGCTGATGAACTACGCCGGCTGGGACGCACTTTTGCCGATGGCGCTTTTAGTGAGAGCGAGTATGAAAGCCGAAGCTCAAAATTACTTGCGGAAAAAGAAAGCTTGGTTGTGCCTGATGGCGCTCGGGTTATTGAAGTTGGACTGCGTCTTGAAAGTCTGGGAGATTTTTTGGGTGAAGCAACCGATGAAGAAAAATACCAAATTTTGCATCTTCTCTTGGAATATGTTTATTTTGATTTTTCCCAGAAGAAAATAGTTCGATTCAAACCAAAAGCTGAATTCATACATCTCTTCCGTTTGGCTGCTCCATTGTCAGGATGGACTGAATCAACGGGGAATATATTTTATTTGGCATAAAATTATTGACCCGTTGAAATGGCTTTGCTATACTGCCATCAAGTTAAATTTGTCTGTAAGTGAACACAGGTGTCAAGGACTTGGCACTTGTTGATAAACAAATAATTTAAGTGGTTTGTCTTTTAAAAGGATGAGAGTTCGCCGTCCCGGGCGAACTCTCAAAATGGACAAACTTCACGTGTGCAGTGTAAAAGTTTATCCAATGGCGGGGAGGGCGGGATTCGAACCCGCGACCGGTTTTAAAGCCGGCACTCACTTAGCAGGCGAGCCCATTCAGCCACTCTGGCACCTCCCCATTTTTTTGTAGTAGCGACTTCTTACATTCGGCCAGTCGCACAGGGACAGTTGCTAAAGCTGTCACTACGGATAAGATCAGCCTGGCGGAGGGGGTGGGATTCGAACCCACGTTGGTGTGACCCAAACATGTTTTCAAGACATGCGCCTTCAGCCGCTCGGCCACCCCTCCAGGCGAAAGCGATTTTACCATATATCAAAACTGCCCGAGAAAAAGAAGTGGTTAAATGTTCGCCTGGCGGGCTTACAACCGCCAAACAACCCCAAAACAACATGACAGGAAGATTGGCTTCTTTTAGCGGATATAAAACAATTGAGTTTTCACAACCGCTTTTCAGTTACACCTCTCTTGATAAGATATTCCCAAATTTTGAGCGCCGCCGTACACAAAAAATTTACACTGGATTTACCTGCCATTTGAGATAATGGATGTAGAATTGAAATAACCACGTAATATAATTTCGGGAATCCTCTGGAAAGGAGGAAAAAAGACATGTTGTTCTCATCCAAAGAAAAAGGGCAGGGTCTTGTTGAGTATGCTTTAATTCTTGTTTTAGTAGCCATTGTTGTCATTGCGGCGTTGCTGATCCTGGGACCGATGATCGGCAATGTTTTCAGCAAGATCAACTCCAGCCTCTCCACCTCATGATATTTTTGTTTTGTAACAAATGCCGTATATCACAGGAATAGCCGTTGAGGGACTTCCCTGTATTGCGGCATTTTATTTTTAAGACCAATTTCTTGATACGCATGATTTTCTTTCGTTTTCGAAAGGTTAACATAATTGTTAAGAAATGTGTCATAGGACACTTGTTTTTTTTGGGGGGTATTGTACAATAGAAACATCTCAGGAGACCTTTCTGAGAAATCCAAAAGAAAGGAGAATATTTTCCCATGTTATTTTCACCCAAAGAAAAAGGTCAGGGTCTTGTTGAATATGCGCTGATTCTTGTTTTGGTAGCTATTGTCGTTATTGCGGCTTTGATGATCTTAGGCCCGATTATCGGCAACGTGTTCAGCAAAATCAACACCAGCCTTAGCGCTGTCTAATCTACTCTGATTTCACGAAAAAAGCCCTGTCCGACGACAGGGCTTTTTTCGTGTACTTAACAAGAATTTATCATCCTTTTTGCATTCGGCGCAGCGCCAGAATCGCGACCAGGTTAAAGACTACAGCCGCCAGAGACACGAATACAAAGCCAAGGCGCTGATAAATGATCGCAGCCAGAAACGCACCCAAGGCACGTCCGATTGAATGCCCGGTCACATTTAAGGAGAGCATCGTAGCGCGCGCTGATGGGATCAGCTCAGTCATTAGGGGAATATGACTGACCATAACATACTCAAAAGTAATGTAGAACAGAAATAACCCGATCAGCGCACCGGTTTGAGTTTGACCGATGATCGGGAGCAGAATGGATGCCAGGGCGTTACCGGCCAGACCAAGGGTCAGAGCGAGCGGTTTGCCGAGTCTGTCTGTGGTGAAGGCGACCAATCCCTCTCCGCTTAATTCTGAAATCCCGATCACAGCGGATGCCCCAGCCAAAGCAGCGATCTTCAATCCAAAAGAATTTTCGAGCCAGACCCCAAAGATCACATTAACCAGTTCATTCCCGGCGCTGGCCCATAAGGCAATTGAAACCCCTGCGAGTGCGGGTTTGGATGAAAACACGGCAAGATACCCTCCCCGCGAATCCGCCGTCAGTTCGTGATGCGGGTCTGCCTGCGGGACAATCCGCCAGATCGTTATGAAGACGAGAAGTCCCAGCACCGCCAGTACTGGAAATGGCGCAGACCAGCCAAACTTTGCGATAAGAAACCCCATCAACGGCACGCCGAGAATAAATGACATCGACCAGGCCACTTCTGTCACGGCCAGGGCGGTGCCGCGCTGTGTATAAGGAATGCGGTCACCGAAGTATGCCTGCATGGATGGGTCGAACATGTATTTTCCCAATACGGCCAGAATGAGCGCTGCGGCCAGGGTCCAGATTGATGGATGGATGGCAACCAAACCAACGCCCAAAGTGAAAACAAGCGCGCCCAGCAGCATGCCAAATTTACGCCCGCGCCGGTCTGCGATGGGAGCGAACAACGGGCTGGTCACTCCGATGAGCGAGCGAACAGTCATTAAAAGCGACATGGTGGAAATATCGACGCCAAGCCCGCGCGCAAAGATAGGCAGAAAAGGATACACCATCCTGTGTGCTGTATTCAGGATGGTGCGCAGGAGCATGAAGACGATCAGTTGAAAGCGTATTCGCAATCTGATTATTCTTTAGCGGGCCGCAAGCCAAGGAAAAAGCGCGTCAGGAAATACCCGGCGATCCATGCGAGGATGTTCAAGCCTACGAAAAAAAGTATGATATTCCACAGGCCTGAATTAAAAATGGGGGATGGCGGCGGGTGCATCACATTTTGAGCAGTTGCAAAGACCACGCGCAATGTGATGATGTATAGAATATTCCCAAAAGATGTGAGCCATGAGATATTGAAAAGCCATAGACCGAGCTGGAGTAAGACTCCCGTCACTGCAAACATGATGGCAAGGCGATAACGCGGCTCGGCAAGAAAGAGACCGTTCCAGTTGGATTGCATCGCCCAAAGCGAAAGGGGAAGATAAGTCAGCCAAAAAATAATGCCTGTGCGGCCGAGCGCGGCAGACCATGCGTGCAGAACTTCCTTTCGCAGAATCAGGGCAAAAAAACCCGCGAGCGCGGCGGCGATAAATGCGGCTTCGGCCGCCAATACCCAGGCGCCATGCAGATAAACGATCTTAACATTCGCTCCCAGCGATTTTTCTTCCGGGCCAAAGAAGGCCAGCATTGCAAGCAGAATAATGGTAAGGGAAAAATAGAAAAGGGGTGATTTATTTTTTTCCATTGTGAAAATTTTTCTCCATTAAAAAATTATTGCCGTCTTATATTTTTTTCAGATTACGGATCGCGATGTGTTTTTTGATTCAGCGCTTTCGAGCGCGCGTTACTCTTCTCTATGATTTGAATTCGTACTCGCCGTGAAGAGGTCATCGATCAAGTTACGCAACGGTGACAGGATCCCAATGTGAGCCAGCATCAATGCCGAGATCGAGACCATGACGCCCAGGATCGCAAAGTCCCCAAACAGCATCCACCCATTTGGGTTGGCGACAAAGACATATCGAGCGATGATCACAAATAGTTGCAGTACACTGATCACAAGCAAAGGGATGGCGAAGGGGCGAAGTTCATGGTCTTCCACCATCAGGTGCAGGCAGATCAAAACGAACAGCCCGCCCAACAACATGAATAAATAAGCCCAGAAGTGCAAGGCGTCATAATTTTGAAGGAATAGCTTTTGAATAACTTTTATGTAAAGGAGGCTGACGGCGACAAGGCATCCCCAGGCGTACATCTGAATCACAATGGGGTAAACCAGATTGCCAAAAACGCGAATACTGACCAGGCCGAAGACCCAGCCAAAGAAAAATGCAAATCCAAGCACGATCAACTTGACCAATAATCCATCAAGGCTGCCGGCGAGCCCGTCATCAAATATGTCTAGGATAAATCTCGTTGCGCCAAGCATGGACAAAGTCAGCGCGGCCAGGCTAACAAGCATGGTAATAATGCTAAGCATCCCGCGAATATCAATGTTCTTTTTACGCGGTGGTTTGGCGGGCGGTATATAAAACGGGGGAACTTTAGGGAATGGTTCTTGTGGTTTCGTCATGTAAATATCTTCCAACCCATACACACTGAACTTCGTGTATTCTACTTCATCCGCTCACGAAAATCATAAATGCCATTTTCCACAGACCAATTCGACTCGCAGATCGGGCAATGCAAATGACCGCTATTTTGCTCAAGTTTTTCGCCTTCGCAATCAGGACATTTGAAAAGATCGACCACACTCAACGAGGCCGACTCAGCGCGGCTGTCACTTTTGTTTTTTGCCTTCACAAACACGCTGGGCGTGAATTGCCAATACTTCCCTGAGGGCTGAAAAAATCCATCCAAGGCGGCGAGCAACCTGGCGGGAACGATGCGTTTTAACAAACCCAGCCGAAAATGCGAAACGGTGAGCGTCTTCTCAATCGAAAACCCCAACTCTCCCAGCCAATTGCGGATCGCTCTCGGATGAAAATCAAAATTCAATTTTACAAACTCGACCGGCTCAAGCGTAAATGGATTCCATTTCTGCCTGCCAAGCAGATAACGCAAAATGGATTTGAGGTTGAGTTTATTGGCAAATTCAAGAATGAAGATCGCGTTCGGACGAAGAACTTTCTGTATCTGCCTGAGGGCTTTGGGCGCATCCGCCATATGATGCAGGGCGCGGATCATGGTGGCGGCGTCAAATTGACCGTCCCGGAAAGGGAGGCGGTAAATATCCGCGGCAACATAGATATATTGGTCGGAGCTGCCAAGTTTTTCCTGAGCCTGGATCAATTGCGTGGTGGAATAATCAAGCAGGACAATGCGCTCAAAACCAGAGTAGCGCGGCGTATTGCGGCCGGCGCCGGCACCAAGCTCAAGCATGAGTTTTCCGCTTGCGGGGAGCATTCTTTTGAGCGCGATCGCTTCGGCACGGTCTTCATATTCACGCCCGCCCTGCTCCCAAAAAGATCGCTGATAATCGGAGCCTTCGTAATTACAAACTGGAGGAGTGGTCATATAGTCTTCTTGTCTTCTTGTCTTCTTGTCAAAAGGAAAGTCGGATAGACGGAAATTGTACCCGACTATCCGACCTGATCATTAATTGGTCAAAAGGCTAGGATCGGCCAATGGCGCGATAGTTAAAACCCATCTCGCGCATCAACCTGGGATCGTAAATATTGCGTCCATCATAAATGACCGGGGATTTGAGCAGTTCCTTCACTTTTTCAAGGTCGAGCTGCTTGAACTCGTTCCATTCTGTCACGACCATTAACGCATCGCAATCCTTCGCCATCTTGTAAGGCTCGTCGAACATTTCCACAGCGGGCAGGATCGGACGGGCAACTTCCATTGACACCGGGTCGTAAGCGCGGACTTTCGCGCCCGCTTTGATCAACGCTTCAGCGATATCAATGGCCGGCGCGTCGCGCATATCGTCCGTGTTCGGCTTGAATGCCAACCCCAGCAGACCGATGGTCTTGCCTTTCAAATCTCCGCCCACCATTTTTTCAACGTGCTCGACCGCAACCTTGCGACGGTCATAGTTAACTTCCATGACATCATTCAAAATGCGCGGGTTGAGTCCATTTTCCTTTGCCATAAAAGCCAGCGCTTCCACATCCTTCGGGAAGCACGACCCGCCCCAGCCGAGACCGGCATCCAAAAAGTGACGGCCGATGCGCGCGTCGTAGCCCATGCCGGCGGCAACTTCCTTCACATCCGCGCCGACCAGTTCGCACAGGTCAGCCAGTTCGTTCATAAAGGAAATTTTTGTGGCGAGGAACGCGTTGCTGGCATACTTGATCATCTCGGCGGTACGCAGGTCTGTGATGACGATCGGAGCCCGCAGCGGCAGGTGCAAATGCGCCACCTTATTGGCGGCATCCTTATCCAACGAACCGATCACGGTGCGGTGCGGGTTGGTGAAGTCGCCGATGGCAGAACCTTCACGCAGGAATTCAGGACAGGATACGACCGAGAAGCCGATCGGCTTGGGCTGGGCGCCCTTCACAATGTCGGCCACCCAGTCACCGGTCCCGATCGGAACCGTGGATTTGTTGATGATGATCAGCGGAGCATTCATATTCTCGGCAATCGACTTGGCGGCGGCGGCCACATACTGCAAGTCCGCCGCGCCTTTCGCATCCGAGGGAGTCCCGACGGCGATGAAGGCATATTCAGCATCCTTCAACGCTTCTTTATAGGAAGTTGTGAACGTGATGCGCCCGCTGTTGACATTGCGTTTTACAAGTTCGTCGAGACCGGGTTCGTAAATGGGCATAATGCCTTTTTTAAGGTTTTCAACGCGCTGTTCATTAACATCCAATGCTGTGACGCGGTTGCCAAGATCGGCAAAACATGCCGCTGTTACAAGACCGACGTATCCCACGCCGACGACGCAAATTTGTTTCATAAATTTTCCTCTTTGTTTATTATTTTTTATTGACTTGTTTTTAAGTCCAGAATTGTGAAATATATCACATTACTTTCCCTTTATTCACCCACAGATTTACCGTCTCCACCAGGTCAAGCAAGTCCATGGGTTTGGTGACGTACTCATCGCAGCCCACATTCAGCGCGCGGATGCGGTCACCTGGCATGGCGTACGCAGTTACCGCAATCACAGGAATATAGGAGATGTGTTCGTCTTTTTTGATCAGGCTGGTCGCTGTCCACCCATCCATGATCGGCATGGAGAGATCCATAATAATAAGGTCCGGAACTTGCTTTTGAGCGGCGCTGACCCCGTCCAGCCCGTTCACAGCCAAAAACGTTTCATAGCCGTTTCTCTCGAGAACGAAACGCATTAATTCATAAGAATCCATATTATCTTCAACGACAAGGACACGTTTTTTGCTCATTACGCAACTATACTACGCCTCACGAATACGGACAATATGTATATAATCACTCTATGAAACTTCTCTTTGTGGCTGATGGCCGTTCCCCGATCGCGCAAAACTGGATCCGTTATTTTGTAGAACGCGGCGACGAGGTTTATCTTGCATCCACATTTGCCTGTGATGTGGACTTCCCAATTAATCGGCTGGAATTTACCCCTGTGGCTTTTAGCTCTGTCAAAAAACAGAGCACCAAACCTGGCAGCGCTTCAGGGCGAACCTCAGGCCTGGTCACCGCCATCAGACAGTGGCTTGGCCCGTTGACCATTCCCCGCTCCGCGCGAAAACTCCGTGCCTTTATTCAAGAAGTTAAACCAGACCTGGTCCACGCGCTGAGAGTGCCTTATGAAGGCATGCTCGCCGCGGAAGCGTGCACAGGCGTGCCGTTGATCGTATCCATCTGGGGCAACGACTTTACCCTGCACGCGCCGTCCACACCGCTGATGAAATATTACACCCGACGGACAATGTCGATAACAACTGCGCTCCACGCCGATTGTGAACGGGATATCCGCCTTGCACATGAATGGGGTCTCAGCGCAGAAAAACCCACTTTGGTCACCCCCGGCAACGGCGGGATCAGAAGCGATGTTTTTTATCCGCCGCAAAATCCAGTGAAGGACCCGATCATCATTAATCCGCGCGGATTCCGGGCCTATGTCAATAATGAGGCCTATTTCAAAGCCATTCCGCTGGTGCTTGAAAGGCGCAGCGACGCGAAATTTATTTTTTCTTCGATGGAGGGAAAGTCGCAGGCTTTGCAATGGATGCAGGAATTAAAGATCGAACATGCGGTGCAATTGAACCCCCAGCTTTCACACCTTCAAATGGCAGAGACGTTTCGCGGCGCGCAAATTGTTGTTTCGCCGGCCATTCACGATGGCACACCCAACTCGTTGCTGGAGGGAATCGCCTGCGGATGTTTCCCGATCGCGGGCGATCTCGAATCCATCCGTGAGTGGATCACGCATGGGCAGAACGGCCTGCTGGTGAACCCCAATGATCCGCAGTCCATCGCGGACGGCATCCTGCTGGCCATCCAAAGAGAAGACCTGCGACTGGAAGCCGCAGGCCTGAATGCAAATATGATCTCCGCGCGCGCGGAATATGGAATGAATATGAAGAAGATAGGGGAGTTTTATAAAACCGTAATTGGTGATTAGTAATTGGTAAATGGTAAATTACCAATTAATTGTTAGAACTCCCTCGGCGCGCGTAAAGTTTCGAGCCGTCCACGCAATTCGATCTTGCGCGAATCAGCAGCGTGCTGAACATCGTGCATAAAGCCCTGTCCGCGCTCACGCAGTTCGCCGCGCAGCCTCTCGCCTGATTCAGGCGCTAAAAGCAACGCTACCGTGGACCCCACCAGCGCGCCGACAAATATCCCAATTAGAAAACCAAACATTCTTCGCATGTGAATTTCTCCGTTTCTATATGTCATTGAGATGACATGTGATGTTGAATAAAAATATTATACTGCTTATTAACCAGACTTCGAAAGTCCTGTGTAAATCGTAAGAAACGCCATCCCCTCACTGTCAAATACATGCACCACAATAGCCAAAACCATCATTTTGTGGAATAATGTCCACACCGCACGTATCCTTGGGAACGTGACGAAGTTAAAACAAATCAAAACGTAATTCGGACTCTACCTATATTGGAGGGTACCATGTCAACCACAACAATTTCCCCCGCCACATCACAACACGCTTCGCGTAAAAAGGTGACCACGCTCACGTTCCGCCAGAAGAAGGAACGCGGCGAACCGATCACCATGCTGACAGCCTATGACTATCCCACTGCAATGGCGATGGACAAGGCTGGTATTGATTCCATCCTCGTCGGCGATTCGCTCGGGATGGTCGTGCTCGGCTATGACAACACACTGCCTGTCACCATGGAAGATATGCTGCACCACGCACGCGCGGTCTCACGCGGAGCGAAGTCCGCGCTGCTGGTGGGCGATATGCCCTTCATGTCCTATCAAGTTTCCATTGAAGAAGCTGTCCGCAATGCGGGGAGATTTTTACAGCAGGCCGGCATGGATGCGGTCAAACTCGAAGGCGGACGGGAACGCGCAGACGCGGTTCGCGCGATCGTGGGGGCGGGGATCCCCGTGATGGGTCATCTCGGACTCACGCCGCAGTCCGTCCATCAACTTGGCGGATTCCGCGCGCAGGGAAAAACTGCAACCGCGGCGAAACGTCTGCTCGAAGATGCGCACATTCTTGAAGATGCAGGCGTATTCAGCCTCGTGCTGGAAGCTGTCCCTGCGCGGTTGGCTGAAACCATCTCCAAACAAATTTCAATTCCCACCATTGGCATTGGCGCGGGCGCGGGTTGTGACGGTCAGGTGCTTGTCACGCATGACCTGCTCGGTCTCTTTGAACGCTTCACACCGAAGTTCGTCAAGCAGTATGCAAACTTCCACGCCGAGATGAACAGGGCTTTCACGGAATATCTCGATGATGTGGAAACAAAACGCTTTCCCGCCGTTGAGCACACGGTTGAGATGAGCGATGAAGAGTGGGATGAGTTTCAGAAAGAAATAAAATAAATCATGTCGTTGTGAGCCACGCTCTTTTTTTGTGGCGAAGCAATATCCTGTAAAGTTGGAGGTTGCTTCGGGGTATCGCCCTCGCAACGACATATAAAGGTAAAAAATGAAAAACGATATTCTTCTTGTTGGCACAGGCGCATTGGCAACGTTGTTCGCGGCGCGGTTGAGCGAAGCGGGGCATTCCGTGTCCATGCTGGGGACGTGGAAACGCGGATTGGATGCCCTGCAAAAAAATGGCGCGCGCCTTGTAGATGCAAATGGAAACGAACGCGCGTTCAAAGTCCACGCGACGGATGATCCGTGTGAAGTGAGCGGCGCGAAATTCGCGCTGGTGCTGGTCAAGTCCTGGCAGACGGAACGCGCGGCCGGTCAACTTAAAGAATCACTGGCAGGCGATGGGCTTGCGCTGACCCTGCAAAACGGACTCGGCAACCACGAAACGCTCGCGCGTGACCTCGGGGCTGAGCGGGTTGCATTGGGCATTACCACCACCGGCGCGACTCTGCTCGGGCCGGGTTTGGTGCGGGCAGGCGGGGATGGAATCATCTCCATTGAACAGAATCAGGCACTCGGTCCGCTTGAAGCGGCTCTGCGGTCATCCAACTTTAATCTGCACATCGTTAACGACGCGAAGTCGCTGATGTGGGGCAAACTCGTCATCAACGCCGCCATCAACCCATTGACCGCCTTACTGCAAATCTCGAATGGCGAATTGTTATCCCATCCAAATGCCCGTAAAGTGATGGCGTCATTGGCGCGCGAAACCGCGCAAGTGGCGCAGGCTGAAAACGTGAACCTGCCTTTCAGCAACCCTGTCAGCGCGGCGGAGGATGTGGCGCGGCAAACCGCCACAAATCATTCATCCATGTTTCAGGATGTGCGGCGCGGTGCTCCAACCGAGATTGACGCCATCTGCGGAGCGGTCACAAGACGCGCCGAGAAGCACGGCATCCAGGCTCCCTACAACCGCGCGTGCTGGCAATTGGTGCGAGCCAGTGTCAGCCATGTATAAAGCGTGACATTCTTCAGCCATAATTATGCGGTTGGGTATATCCGCAAATTTCCGCGCATGGTAAGATAAATCAAAATTTTCATGTTCGGAGGTACTTCCATGCGCAAGTGGTTTTCAATATTGGTATTGGCAATATTTTTGGCTTTCCCCTCATCAGCATTCGCACAGACAAAAATAACTTTGGCAAGCATGAACGTGCAGTTGTGGCCCGAGTACGATCAGCCCAGCATGCTGGTGATCACAGATTTTACGGCGGCGGCAAATACAAAGTTCCCGGTTGATGTTAATTTCCGCATTCCGCTGGACGCCAACCTGATCGCCGTGGCGGCCTATGCCGAGGACGGAAATCTGATAAATGCTGTTTTCGAGGGACCAACCGCGAGCGGCGAGTGGCAGGTCTTTACTGTTACATTGGAAGGAGCGAGAGCGCACTTTGAATATTACCAGCCGATCACATTCAGCGGAAACCAGCGGGTGTTCTCCTACCTCTGGGACGGCGATTACGCGGTGGACGCATTCGATATGCGCGTGCTCGAACCAGCAGACACGAGCTCGCTGACCACTGTTCCAAAACTCAATTCGATCTCACAAGAGAATGGACTGAAATATTTCAAGGGCGAGTCTGTCAAGCTGGCGGCGGGTGAACAGTTCACGCTCAACCTGCAATACAACAAAACGACCGATACGTTGATCGCGTCCTCGCAGGGAGTCCAGCCGTCCGCGCCCGTGGATGAGAATACGCCCGGACGCGTTTCCTTAAATAATTATCTGCCCTACGTTATCGGCGGTGTAGGTGTTCTGTTGATCGCGGGCGGATTTGTATATTATTTACGATCAGGCCGCAGCACATCCAAAAAGTCCCGACGCAGAGCGCACTCAACAAACACAGAGAGCGAGGAAGCGGATGAAGAATTATATTGTCCCCAGTGCGGAACGCGCGCAAAGCCCAATGATCGTTTCTGCCGTGTATGCGGCGGCAGGATAAGGCGCGCGGAAGGATAAAACCTGGAATTCACAATTGATAAAAGAGAGCCGCTAAAGTTTTACGCTTTAGCGGCTCTCTTTTTTTTATTTGCTTCTGTCTGACACTATTTGTCGTCGGGTTTGGAAGCGGGCTGCCCGGTGACTCGTTCGTACTCTTTCGCATGGAACTTGCGCATTTCATCTTCAGTCAAGCGCCCGGTAAAGATGCTCAGATTCAAGCGTTCAATATGAACATGATAGAAATGCCAGATCAGGATAAAGATCCCGGCGACGACGGCTTCGGTGCTGTGTGCCATCTTGGAAGCTGGGACAACTCCGCCCGGCAGGAATTGCGTGAACTGCACCGGGAACCAGATGATAAATCCACTGATCCCCATGAGCGCCAGACCAAAGAACAGGAACCAGTAAGTCACCTTTTGTTCAAAGTTGTATCTTCCAAAGGCGGGCTTATCTTTGCGCAGGAAGAGCAGGTATTGCAGCATATGCCAGGCATCATGGATATCCTGCATGTTAGGGAACATATCGGCGGACATCTTACGGCGCGCCATCAAATAGATCGCGCGGCCGATATGATAGATCGCTTCGAGGGTAAGCACGATCGCGGCAATGTGATGGATCTGGCGGATCAGGTCCAATCGCTCCGGCGTGGATAACAGATCCTGACTCCACGACATATCGCGGTATTTTTGCGGAAGCCCGGTCAGCAGCAATACAGTCACGCTCAAGAAGAGGAGCGCATGCTCCCAGCGTTGACCGAGGTTGAAACGGGCAAAAAATCTTTCCTGCTGTGCAACAGGTGTACGTTTAATGGTTTTCTTCGCACTCATGAAAGGGTACTCCTTACGCGGTCCACAATGGAGTGAATGATCTGAAGCAGGACGTAAATGATACACGCCCACAAAATGAACGGGGTAAAGGATGTGTAGAATTTATCCACATAGAACAGGATGGGAGTGCGCTCAAGACTGACTTCGTTATGTCCAGTCCACGCATCCACCCAGTTGGGACCGGCAGTCGGGTGACATTTTTGGCAGGCAGTGAGCAGGTTGGCAGGATTGACCTTGGAAGCCGGGTCGCTTGTCTTGCGCATATCATGAACACCGTGACAGTCGGTACAAACTGCGCTATCGTGCCAGACCGTGCCCCAGCGCGCTTTGTATACGGAAATATCAACTCCGTGCCAGGAGCGTTTATAAATGCTGTACACATCTGATGAGAGGCCATACTTATCCATCAGTGCCTTGTCCGCGTGACAGCGCGCGCAGAGTTCCGGGCTTTCCACGCGGAATTGATCGGTGCGGGCGTCTTGAATATTGTGCACGCCGTGACAGTCGGTACAAACCGGCACATCGGGATTGTCTTCCGATAACAGCGCTTCGCCATGAACGCTTTGTTTGTAAATATCAACAATTTCGCCGTGACATTTGCTGCAAGTTTCAGAAACCAAAGAGCGCGGCTCGTCGGGCTTTTGCGTATCGTGATGCCCATGACAGTCGGTGCAGACCGGGGCATTCTCATTCCCAGCCAGAGCGGACTGCGCGTGCATGCTATCCTGTGCCTTTGCGTAATTGGCGGAGTGGCATTTCTCACAGGTCTGATAGTAATTGAGCGAGAGTTCCCGTTTGGTCGCGTATTTCTGTTCAGGATGTGGATATGTGGAAATATTATTATGGCAGGCTTCACATTCAATGCCCTTGCTGCTGTGCACGGAATGGTCGAGTTGATCCTGCGAAACATACAGGGAAAGTTTTTCCCCACTCGGGAGGGTCATACTTAATGTGGAATCGCCATGACAGGACAGGCAGTATTTTTCTGTCTCCTGCATGGAAGGTTTCGCGTTCGCGGGAAATGTCGCGAACAAACTCGCCAGCAGGACGATCAAACCTGCAAGGATCAACCACGGCGCTTGTCGGTAAAAAGTGCGCGTTGTCATTGGTTATGACTCCTTCTTCTTGGAAGTGGCGGTTTTCTTTTTCACGCCCATATCTTTCTTTTTTAAAGGCGCGGGGTCTTCCCCGGCGTCTTCGGTGGACTCCTCTTCGCCTGTTTCTTCAGCTTCAGCATCTTCAATGGGTTCCGCAAGCGGCTCACCGGGATTATCATTTACAAGCTGAAAGCGCCGTAATAGATAAGAGATGCCAAACAGAATGCCGAGCGGAATCAGACAACGCAGGACGAACATGACAGCCATGAATAAGGAACTGGTAAAGTTTTCGTTCATTGTCATCCCCTCCGTGATTGAAGTATCGAGCTGCTTGGTACATGGATTGTAGACATTGAATCTCCAATAACAGGCGTAGATTAATTAAAGATAAGTATAATACGAAACCCTCAAATTCCGATACTTGACATTTGTCATAAATTTAAGAATTACAGGGACCTGCCTTTAAGAAAAAATATCCCAGACATCAATTTTATGTCTGGGATAAAGTGTTTCATTCCATTTTCTCAATGATGGTCTTCGTGTTTGCCTTTGAAAGGCAGGTAACGAGCCGCAAAACTGAACGCCAGCAGCCAGTAAGAAATGACAAGGGTGGCAACCGCGAACTCAACCCAGGTCGGCGCATAAGAATTGATGCGGATAATGGGTGTGTACGGATCATAGGTGGAAGACGCGATCAGACCCGCAAAGTTGTAATTCCAGCGGGTCAGAATGGCAGCGAAGATCGGAATAACCGAGGCAGTCATAAGATAGCGGAAGTTTTTGACGGATTTTGCCGCAAGCAACAAGGACCCGGCAATGGCAGGCAGGAGCGCCTGTCCAAGCCAGAACGCCATGGAATACGGCGCCACGGCATTAAGCGCTTCTGTCTGGAGGGTAATATTGCGGTCAAAGGAATAGTAGTTTGTGACCGCCCAATCCCACAGGCGCAGATAAGTGAGTAATAAGGTGATGCCGCCGGCGATGCGCGCCACATCATAGAGCACATCGTCTTTGACCAGTCCCGGGCGCATAATGCGGAAGACCACCACGCTCATAAAGAACAACAGCGCGGTACCGCCGCTCATGGCAGAGAAAACAAACTGAGTCGGCGCGCTTTGATTGAACCAAACACCGCGCCCGTATAACACGGAGTAGGTCGCGCCAAGTGAAGCCTGGTGCAGGAGGGAAAGTGTCAGCCCAACGATCGCCAGAACAGGACCAGCCTTGTGCAGCCAATGTGATAACCACTTTGCAAACTCCACCACCTTCTTTAAGATGGGGAATTTTTCGTGCAGTGGATGGCCGTCAAAAAATGGGTGTTCAACAATAATGGGGATAAGCTCTGCCATCAACACGGTCAGGTAGAGCACCACGCACATGGTGATCTCCCACAAGAGGGAGTGAACCTGCCAGAAGACAATCGGATGCCAAAAACGCAGCGGCTGCCCAAGGTCGAATAAAAGGACCATGCCCGCAGTGGAGTACCCGAGGAAACCAAGCAATACCGCCAGTTTGCCAACGATCTCAAAGCGCTTGATCTTCAACAGATAAACGATCACGCCAAAGGCAAAAGCAGAACCGCCCAGTGAAATGGACGAAAGGTCAACCGAGATCCATAGTCCCCAGGGAACGCGATTCGAAAGACCGGGTCACTTGCAATCCGTCACGAAGAACGACGAAAGCGCCGATCAGCCCGAACACGACGCCCAGGAGCAAGAAGCCGATCCAATATGGGAAGACATCAATTAGTTTTTTTCCGAAACGCAATTTAGGGTAATTAATTGTGGTTTGCATGATTAACTCCCTTGGAAGCGGTTATCGGTTGTTGGGGGAATATAGTACACACGCGGTTCGGTGCTGAGTTCTTCACGCAAGCGCATGGTGGTTTTGGCTTCGCCCAGTGCGATCGAAATGGGGCTTTCAGGGTTGTTCATATCGCCGAAGATCCTCGCCACGGTGGGACAAGCCACGACACAGGCGGGAGTCGCTTGCGGGTCAACGCCGGGTACCAGGCCGCGTTCCAAGCCCGGGTCAATACGATGCGTGCAGAAGGTGCATTTTTCCACCACGCCGCGCGGGCGGTTCTCAACTTCCTGCAAACCAAAGTTCGGTGACTGCGGACTGCGTTCGATCGGTTCCTTCCAGTTAAAGACACGCGCATCGTAGGGGCAGGCCACCTGACAATAACGACAGCCGATACAGCGGTCGTAATCCATCGCAATGATCCCATCTTCACGATGATAGGTCGCCTTGACCGGGCAGACATGCACGCACGGCGCTTCCTGGCAGTGCATACATGGACGTGAAAGGAAGAACTCCTCCCCGCTTTGTGTGGTCTCATTTGTGACTACGCAATAACGCATATCGTCGGCCAGATTATTGACCGCTTCGCAAGCGAAGGTGCAGTACTGGCAGCCAATGCACAGGTTAATATCGATCAACATGCCCCATTGCGGACCCTTGCCTTCTTCGCCGCCGGATGAAGCCTTGACGGTCATATTGCTCATGGCAACCTGGGCAACACCCGCCGCGACAGCAAGTCCGCCGGCGAGTTTCAGAAAATCACGGCGCGAGGTCGCGGCATTTTCCGGTTCAGGTTGTTCGTTTTTAATTTCGCTCATCATAAGTCTCCATTGTGTTCGTTTGGAACGACAAGGCTATTTTTTATCAGAGGGTTTGCCGGGGTCTTTGCCTACAAGCGCCCAGGAAAGTATGCCGCCGATAAGCATGCCTGCAAACACCAGCGTCCAGGAGGGCATTTTTACTCCGCCGGTAACAGGGGCGGCGGGTTCTTCAGTCGGCTCGACCGTGACAGCGGCCATCGCGGCGGGTGTGGTGACAACCTCCACATCAAGACCGGCGTCGAGCATTCGGCTGGCCTCATGCAGATCAGTATGGCATTCATCACAGGTCTGCACAGCAACGATCAGGGTGTGATTCCTGTCTTCGCCCATGTGGCAGTTGACACAACTTAGTCCGGCTTTGAAATGAGTGGAGCCAAGGATGGATTCCATTTCTTTCTTATGGCAGTTCTCGCACACTGTGCGCGAGCCATCGGAAATTTTCAAACCCTGGGAATGCTGTTCATGGCAGCTCACACACGTCAGGCCGACCTTTCCATGCTGACTGAGCGCCAATTGCCCGGCTATATTCTCACCGGCCACATCGGTATGGCAGACCAGACAGGTGGTCGCTTCACTTTCAACGGTATATTTTGTTTCAGCTGGGATGACTGCCAGCGCCGCCTGCCAGTTTATGGCAAACCAGACAGCTTACATTACCAGTGTTGTGATGACTTCCTTCCCACAGGGTGGCAACCTTGGCGTGACAACCCATGCAGGTCTCAATATTGGGATCCTGAAAGTCTGCTGTCGCAGAGACTTTTTGAGAAGGGGAAAACACCAGAACCGAAAACACGGCGATCAGCGCAAGCGCCACTAGCGGAACGATCAATTTTTGAGTTTTTTTCATATTACACATTCTCCCGAAATACAGAAGGATTTATCCGATTTGATGTTAATTGTTAATACCCGGCTAAGTAAGTGCAGACTGTCACAAACCAAGATAATGAATGTCACCCAAGTTTTAATCAAATTCTCATTCTTATGACATATGTCACTTGGAATTGAAGCCTTATTAACTGGATTTTAATGAAGAACTGCAATAAAATCCTAGAATATCGGACAACAATGTCCGATTTTTCGTGAAAATTAACACAAAAAATTCCTGGAGGCACAATCGAAAAAATAAAATGTAAGTAAATAAGAAAGTTATGTTTGAAACTTAATAAGGAGAATGTAAAGAAATGTCACTTAAGAAAATGCTCGTTCTAGTTGGTTTAGTACTCGTAGTTGCTGTCGTACTGGCAGCCTGCGGCGCCGCCGCCACACCGGCCCCCACTGAAGCACCGGTAGTCGTTGTTGAACCCACCGCCACTGAAGCCCCGACCGCTGTGCCCACAGTGGACCCGGCTATTGAAATTACAGCGATCTTCGCCGAATCCGGTCATGCAGATGCCGCGGCTGAAGCTTTTATCCATTGGGACGCAGAAACTGAAGTCCCCACCTCCTGTGCAAAATGCCACAGCGAAGCCGGCTTTGTTGACTTCATCGCTGATGGTTCCGTAGATGCGGCTGCCGCAGTTCCCAATGCGCCGTTCACCTGCACCATGTGCCATAACGATGCCGCCGATGCTTTGACCTCGGTCACATTCCCGTCCGGCGCAGTTGTCGAAAACCTTGGCCCAGAGGCTCGTTGTATGACCTGCCATCAGGGACGCCAATCCAAAGTCAGCGTTGATAAGAAGATCACCGACTTTGCAGTGACCGACATGGATGTCGTTGTTGAACCCATCCCCGCAGTAGACGCCAGCGGCGCTCCTGTTCTGGACAAAGATGGCAAAGCCACAACCGTTAAATTCAGCTTCCCGAATGTCCATTATTTTGCCGCTGGCGGCACACTGTATGGATCACAGGTCAAGATGGGTTATGAGTATGAAGGCAAGAGCTATGATGCCAAACATGCCCATGTTGACGGCTTCAATACCTGCCTCGGCTGCCACGATCAGCACAGCCTCGAAGTTAAAGTTGAAGCTTGCGCCGAATGCCACGAAGGCGTTGCCTCGGTTGACGATCTAAAGAACGTCCGCGAGCCATCCTCAAGCAAAGATTATGACGGCGATGGCGATAAAGAAGAAGGCGTAGCCTTTGAAATCGAAGGTTTGCAGGAAACCCTGTACACCTCGATCAAGACCTATGCAACTGAAGTTGTCGGCACTGGCATCGTTTACGATGCGGCCACCAACCCGTACTGGTTCGTTGATGCTGATGGCGATGGCGCCATTGACCAGGTTGACGGCAAGAATGTAAGCTACACATTCTTCACCGCCCGCTTGCTCAAGGCCACCTACAACTACCAGGTTTCCGTCAAGGATCCCGGTGCGTTCGCCCATGGCGGAAAGTACATGATCGAATTGCTTTTTGACTCGATCGAAGATGTGAATTCCAGTGAAAAACTGACCACTATTTTTGATGCCGCCACCCTGACCCGCGAAGATCCCGGTCACTTCAATGGCGCGGCTGCTGCCTTCCGCCATTGGGACCTCAACGATGACGGCACCCCGTCCTATACAGTTGAAGCTGCCTGTGCCAAGTGCCACAGCGGTTCTGGTCTCCCCACGCTCCTCGCGGGCGAGACAATTCCTGAAGAAGGCGTTCCCGCCGGCAACGGTCTGATGTGTGTGACCTGCCATGACGGCGCCAACTTCCCGGCCCGCTATGTAGTCAATGAAGTAACCTTCCCCTCCGGCAAGGTTGTAACCTATGGTGAAGGCGCCGACTCCAATTTGTGCCTCGAATGTCACCAGGGCCGCGCCTCCAAGAAGTCAGTGGATGATCGCATTGCCACCTTCCCCGGCGCTGCTGAAGCACAAGATGTCGTCGTTGAGGCGATCAAGGATGCCAATGGCAAGGATCTCAAGTTCGGCTTCATCAATGCCCATTACCTCGGGATTGGAGCATTCTGGTTCGGTACCGATGCCCAGGGCTTCTATGAATACGAAGGCAAGACCTATGTGGGCGTCAACCCGCATCCTGAAGTGAACGGTCAGCCCGGTTGTGTTGGCTGCCATTCTCCCCATAACGGTGAATGGGATGTCGCTGGAACATGCGCGACCTGCCACGCCGGCATCACAGATGTTGACGAAATCCGCTGGGTTTCAGACACCACTGACTGGGACGGCGACGGCGACGCAAAAGAACCGATCCGCATGGAAGTCCGCCCGCTGCGCGATGCGATGTATGCTGCAGATCAAAGCCTATGCCACAAAGACCGTTGGTACCGGCATTGCATACGACTCCAATACCTATCCATACTGGTTCGTTGATGCTGACGGTGACGACAAAGCTGATGTTGTAGACGGCAAGAAAGTCTCCTACACCACCTGGACTCCCCGTTTGCTCAAAGCGGCCTATAACTTCAATTTCCTGCGCAAGATCCCGGGCTCATTCGTTCACAATCCGAAATACGCCCTCCAGATCCAGATCGATACAATTGAAGATCTCGGCGGCGATATCAGCAAGTACACCCGCCCATAATTAATAAATAACAAAGGGGTAAATTCGATGGCGGGCGCAATGCGCCCGCCATCTCTTTAAACGACAAGAAAGGGGAGAACACTCAAAAAAACATCATCAAACGCAAAACCATTAATCTATTTCTCATTTTTGTGACATTTGTCACATGGAAACACGCAAAATTAACTGGATTTTAATCTGATTTTGACTTAAACTATACAAACTAGTGGATTACATGTCCACTGCCCTGTAGTGAAAAAACTACAATTTTATGTTCAAAGCAAAAAGGAGAATGTAAAGAAATGTCACTCAAAAAAGTACTTTTGCTCGTTGCTGTCCTTCTTGTTGCATCTCTGGTGTTGACCGCCTGCGGAACCGCCGGACCTGAAGGCCCTGCTGGTCCCGCTGGCCCTGCCGGCCCTGCCGGCCCTGCCGGCGCTGATGGCACTTCCGCTTCAGCCGCTGACCTGACCTGCACCGAATGCCACAACGATACAGCCATCATTACCAGCAAGAAAGCCAACTGGCAGGAATCCCTGCACGGTCAGGGCGTTGCCTTCATTGAAGAAGGTGGAAACAAGTCCTGCGCATTCTGCCACTCCGGCGCTGCCTTCAGCGCTGCTGTTGCAGCCGGCCAGAACTTCAGCCAGCTTGAATCCGGCGATGCCAACCCGACCCATCAGGATTGCCGCACCTGCCATCAGATCCACGTCACCTATACCGGTGCCGACTGGGCTCTCGAGACCGAAGCTCCTGTGACCACCGTCACCAGTGGCGCGACCTTCGACGGCGGCAAGGGCAACCTGTGCGCCAACTGCCATCAGGCCCGCCGCTACATGGCCAACTTCGCCTCCAAGGATAGCGCTGGCGTTGTCATCCCCGACAAATTCACCCCCACCGCCCGCTTCAACACCCACTACAGCGTTCAGGTCGACACCCTCATGGCCACCGTCGATGTTAATGCTGCTCTCGGTGTAGACGGCAAACCCGGCGCGCATTATTCCATGGTCGAAGACACCTGCGTAGGCTGTCACATGGGCGAAGCTGGTAACCATCGCTTCTTACCAGAAGTTGGCGCTTGTGTCGCTTGCCATGCTGATGCCGAAAGCATCGACATCAACGGCGCGATCACCGCTTTTGAAGAGAAAGTCGTTGCCTTGAAGACCGCTTTGGTTGCTAAGGGCCTGATGAACGAAGACGGCACCAACGTTCTCAAGAACGGCGATGCCCCAGTTCAGTTGGATCCCCCGCAGGCCGCCGCACTCTTCGTCTATCACCTGATCGAAGAAGACGGCAGCAATAGCGCTCACAACCCGAACTACTTCAACGCTTTGGTTGACGCTTCCCTCGAAGCACTGAAGTAATCACATAATCCGCAAGGATAAGTAAACACGATGGCGGGCGCGATGCGCCCGCCATTTCTTTTTAACAGGATGACTACTTTCGATAAATCATGTAAAATGAAGGATATTAATCACTACGGTTTACATGACGTGGATTGTAAAATTGGGATCGTTGCCCCATGACATTGAATGAACTTGTCATAGACAAATTTTTTTTATTAAATGGCTCCAGGAGAATTCAATGAGACGACTAAGAATAGCGCACGCGTTGCCCTTTCTCGCAGGACTTGTGCTGGTCGCGCTCGCCTTGGCAGGTTTCAGGTCTGAACCGGTACGCGCCGCGCCTCACGCCAACATACCTGGCGCGCCCGCTGCGCAAGAAGTTGATAACAGCGTCTGCCTGGCTTGTCACAGCAAAGCAGACTTTACCTTGACGATGTCCGGCGGGGAAACTCTTTTATTGACCATTGATGAAGAAAAGTTCAGCAAGTCTGTCCACGGTGAGAACGAGGTTGCCTGCACAAGCTGCCATACTGACTTCACCGGATTCCCACACCCGGAACTGAAAGCATCCAGCCCGCGCGAGATCGCCACCACGTATTACACCACCTGCCAGCAATGCCACAGTGAACAATACTCAAAAGTATTGGACAGCGTCCATCAGACGGCATTGGCTGGCGGCAACTTGAACGCCGCAGTCTGTACCGACTGCCACAATCCGCATGAGCAAACCCGCCTGACGAACAAGGATACTGGCGAGCTCCTGATCACCGCCAAATTGCATATCCCGCAGACCTGCGCGAAATGTCACAGCGGAATTTACGACACCTACAAATACAGCGTCCATGGCGCTGCGCTGACCGAACTTGGGAATCTGGATGTGCCGACCTGCATCGACTGTCACGGCGTGCATAACATTCAAGACCCCACCACCGCCCAGTTCCGAAATGAAACACCTCAGTTGTGCGCGAAGTGCCACGCCAATGACACGCTCATGCGCGCCTACGGACTCTCCACGAATATCTTGAACACCTATGTATCAGATTTTCACGGAACCACTGTCACACTCTTTGAAAAAAATTCCCCGGATCAGCCCACCAATAAACCGGTCTGCACCGATTGTCACGGCATCCACGATATTTCAAAAGTGGACAACCCGCAAACAGGCATCGCGCTAAAGAATAACCTGCTCATTAAATGCCAGCGCTGTCACCCAGACGCGACCTCCAACTTCCCGGATGCCTGGATGAGTCATTATGTCGCCAGCCCGGATAAATACCCGCTGGTATATAACGTCAACCTATTCTACAAATTCCTCATCCCGGGCGTGTTGGGCGGCATGGGCGTGTTTGTAATTTCAGATATTGTTCGACGGCTGATCGAACGCCGTAAAGGAGCCGCTCATTAATGGCCAAGACATCCGCTTCTTCAGAAACAGAACGCAGCTACGAGCGCTTTCCCCTTGCCCGGCGCATTGAACATTTGATCATGCTCTCATCCTTTACCACCCTCGGGCTGACGGGGTTGGTACAAAAATTCGCAACCAGCCCAACTTCACAGTTTTTGGTCAGCATCATGGGCGGCGTTGAAAACACACGCAGTATCCATCACTTCGCCGCCATCGTTCTTATGCTCGGCACCATGTGGCACATCGTTGTATTTGGTTACAACTTTTTCGTTCTGCGTACAAGCTTAAGCATGCTGCCCGGCCCGAAAGACGCGCTCGACGCGCTGCAGGCCTTTTTATACAATGTCGGTTTGGGGAAACTTGTCGGCTTTGGAAAGACCCGTCCGCAAATGGGACGCTATACCTTTGAAGAAAAAGCCGAGTACTGGGCGTTCGTCTGGGGCACGGCGGTGATGGGCGTGACCGGCTTTTTGATGTGGAACCCGATCACATCCGCCAAATTCCTGCCGGGCGAAATCATCCCGGCCGCCAAAGCCGCGCACGGCGGTGAAGCGGTACTGGCAGTGCTGGCCATCATCCTCTGGCATTTTTATGGCGTGCATATTAAATTCTTCAACAAAGCCATGTGGACCGGCAAGATGACCGAAGAGCAAATGCAGCACGAACATCCGCTTGAACTGGCCGCGATCAAAGCCGGGACCGCAGACCGCAGGCCTGACGAGATGACCATTCGCAAACGCCAGAAGATCTACTTCCCGATCGCTTCCGTACTCGTCCTGGGCATGTTAGGCGGCATCTATGGCTTTATCAACACTGAAGAAACGGCGCTGACCACCATCCCGCCGCAGGAAGGGCAGCTGGTCGAAGTCTATGTCCCGCAAACAGCCACTCCGCGCCCGACCTCGACTCCGACACTTGTGCCGACCAATACCCCGCTTCCGACGGCTACGACAGATGCCTCAGCAACACCCGAAGGAACTCTTTCAGCAGAAGGTACGCCCACAACAGCCGCAGCAAGTTGTCAGCTGGGATGGAGCCGTGGGTCCCTTATTCACGCAAAAATGCGCGGGCTGTCACGGCGCATCCGGCGGATTGAATTTATCCACGTATGCAGATGCGATCAAGGGCGGAGTATCCGGTGTTGTCTTCACCGCCGGTGATTCTGCCAACAGCATTATGATCGTGAAGTTTGAAAGCGGAAAACATGCTTATGCTGAACTTAGCGCTGAGGAGCTCGCCCAGATCAAAGCCTGGCTGGATGCAGGCGCACTGGAAAAATAGCAACTTAAACAGCGCACGGGTTTATAATAAAGGCAGATGCATTCGCCATGCATCTGCTATTTTTTTCGGAGGTGTCTATGAAAAAGTTATTGGAACGGTTGGGAAAGTTTTTCGTACCGGAGCCAGGCTCTTCACGCTGGACATATATTCTGCCATACCTGACGCTGATCATTGTGTTTGTGATCCTGCTGGCAGGCGGGATGTATGGATGGGAATATTCAAACTCCACAAGTTTCTGCGGAACTGCCTGCCATACCATGCCGCCCCAGAGTGTTGTGCATGCAGATTCTCCACATGCCAATGTCACCTGCGAAGAATGCCATATCGGGCGCGCTTCCTTCTCCAATCAGTTGATGCGCAAGACACAGGGATTGAAAGAAACATATTACGAGATATTTAAGCTTTATGAATATCCGATCCGCGCCACGGCTCTGCGCCCGGCACGCGATACCTGCGAAAAATGCCATCTGCCGGAAACCTTTGCCCACGACAGCCTGCGCACCATCAAGCATTTTGCCAGCGACGAAGCTAACACCGAATCAACCACCTACCTGATCCTGAAGACTGGCGGCGGAGACGAACGTGAAGGCCTTGGAAAAGGCATCCACTGGCATATCTCGAACAAGGTCCAGTATTACGCCACGGATCCGCTGAATCAGGAAATCCCGTATGTACGCGTCGCCAACGATGACGGCACATTCACCGAATATACCGATGTGGAATCCGGTTTTGACGCAGCTTCCATGGATGAAAGCCAGCTCAAGGATATAGACTGCACCACTTGTCATAACCGTGTGACGCACAACTTTGAAGTCCCGACCGAATCTGTGGACCAGGCCATGGCTGGAAAATTGATCCACCCTGCCATTCCCTCCATCCGCGCCAAGGCGGTCGAGGTGTTGAGCGTCAAATATGAAACCCGCGATGAAGCCGTCAAAGCCATTGCCGCGGTTGAAGAAGATTACAAGACCAACTATGCTGATTTTTACGGTCAGAATACCGGGATCATTCAGGCATCTGTGAAAGAGATCCAGGCCATCTATGACCGCACCGTATTCCACGATCAGGAAGTTGACTTCACCACCCACCCCAACAACCTGGGGCATATCAATTCGCCCGGCTGTTTCCGCTGTCATGACGGGAAGCATTTGAACGCGGAGAATGAAGCGGTGCGGCTTGAATGTAACTTGTGCCACTCGATCCCGATCGTGACCGAACCAAAAGATCTGGTGACGAACATCGAGATCAACAGCGGCGGCGTGGAACCGGAGTCACATCTCAACCCCAATTGGATCAGCCTGCATAATCAATCTATAAACGAATCCTGCGTCGGCTGCCACACCATTGAAGGCATGGGCGGCGTGAGCAATATCTCTTTCTGCTCGAACAGCGCCTGCCATGGAAATGTGTACACCTACGCAGGCTTTGACGCTCCCGCGCTGCGCGAGATATTGAAAACTCAAATTCCCACCCCGGCTCCGGCAGCATCTCCTACCGCGGGAGGCTCAGGCTATGACGGCGCCATTGGTGAACTCTTCAAAGCAAAATGCGGAGCCTGTCACGGTGACGCAGCTTCCGGTGGGTTGAATGTCACCACCTACGCCGATCTGATGAAAGGCAGCAAGAGCGGCGCTGTGATCGTCCCGAATGATTCCGCCGCAAGCCTGTTGATCAAGATCCAAAGTGAAAAGCACTTCTTCAACCTTTCTGCAAATGACCTTGACCTGGTCACGCAATGGATAGACGACGGAGCAAAAGAGAAGTAATCTCCACACAGCAGTAATGAAAAGTCATAAATAAAAAATCACCCTGAAGAATTAGCTTCAGGGTGATTTTTTATCAAGAGGAATTATTCATCACCTGTACTGTCAGCGCCAAGATCAGGCAGGGCTGATTCGATCTCATCCGGGCTTTGCCCGGCTTCCAATCGATCGACCACATCATCGAATTCCGGGGGCAAATCCTCTCCCATTTCACTGCCCATCTTGCGCATCATCTGCCCAAGCGCTTTGGGATCATCCTCGATGCCCTCAAAACCAGAGAAATCACTGGCGACAGATTCCATGCGGCTTTCCTCAGAGCGCGCAATGCGCACTTTTGTCATGCGGCGGCGAACATTCCCGCTTTCACAATGCACACAATGCACAGGTTTCTTTCCATATTCGCTGAAGGTCATGAAGACTTCAAAGCGTTTTTCACAATGATTACAGATAAAGTCATAGGTCGGCATGAGCTAATTTTACCGCTTCATGAAAAAATTTGTACGAAAACCTATTCGCAAACAGCAGGGGGACGCAATCTTTGAATCTGCGGATGGATATGACTTCTGAAAGGCGCAATGAAGAGCGTGTCTCTTTGGTACAATACCCCCATGACCAATACATTCGAACTTCGCAAACCTGAGCCGCTCCTGATCGTGATCTCCGGCCCCTCCGGCGTCGGTAAGGATTCAGTCGTCCAACGCATGATGGAGCGCGGCCTGCCATTCCATTTCGTGGTAACCGCCACAACGCGTGAAAAACGCGAGAGCGAGGTGCACGGCAGGGATTACCTGTTCGTTTCAGATGATGAATTCGCCCACATGATCGAGCATAACGAACTGCTTGAGTACGCGATCGTCTACGGCGATTACAAAGGCATCCCCAAACAGGGCGTGCGCGAGGCTTTCGCCAGCGGGATGGATGTTATTATGCGCGTGGATGTGCAGGGCGCAGAGTCGGTGCGCAAGGTTGCGCCAGAGGCTTTGCTGATCTTCATCACCTGCGAGGGCGAGGATGAATTGGAACGCCGTCTGCGCGAACGCAAAACTGAAACCGCCGATTCGCTGTCCCTGCGGATCGCGACCGCGCGCAAGGAATTACAGCGCATCGAAGCATTTGATTATGTGATCGTCAACCAGGATTTCCATTTGGACGACACCGTCAACAAAGTGCGCGGCATCATTGAATCGGAACATTTGCGCGTTAAGCATCGCAAGGTTGATCTTGGATGAACGAACTCCCCGCTTCACCCTATCACACTGAGCCTGCTCCTGCTGCCCAATCAGTGCGCGTGGCCCTGCCAACCATCGCGCCAACTGTTACGTACACGCTCATCGCGGTCACGGTGTTTGTTTATGTTTTGCAATTATTAAGCGTGGCGGTGCTGGGATATGCCGCCAATCAAATTGACTGGCTCGAAGTGTATGGCGCGAGATTCAACTCGGTCATTCGCGCGGGGGAAATCTGGCGCTTTATCACACCGGTATTCCTGCACGGGTCGATACCGCATATTTTCTTTAACATGTATGCGCTTTTTTCGATCGGCACATTATTGGAACGGCATTTCGGACACGCCAGATTCGCGCTGTTATATTTTCTGGCGGGATTCAGCGGCAATGTATTCTCTTTCCTTTTGACCGGTGAAAACGGATATTCAGTGGGCGCATCCACGGCGGTGTTCGGACTGATTGCGGCCGAAGTCGCATTCTTTTATCACAACCGTAAGTTATTCGGCGGTCAGGCCCGGCAGGCGATCAGCAACGCCGGGGTGATCATCGCCATCAACCTGTTCATCGGGCTTTCACCCGGCATTGATAATTGGGGGCATGTGGGCGGCCTGTTGGGCGGCGCCATGTTCGCATGGTTCGCCAGTCCGCGCTGGGAGGTTACCGGCATCTCTCCAGATTTCCGTTTGCAGGATACGCGGGAATTCCCCGAGATCGCATTAGGAGCCGGGCTGGTCATTCTTGTCTTCGGGGCGCTGGCGGTCTGGGGAATATTCTTTAAGGTTTTATGACGAAATCACAAAAATCAAAAACGCGACCTATGCTGCGGTCGCGTTTTTGATTTAACAAGAAAATAGGTTATGAACTTACATGCACCAAGCGCGGGTCAAGCGCATCGCGCAAGCCGTCGCCGATCAAATTGAACGAAAGCACGGTGAGCATGATAGCCAGCCCGGGATAGAACACAAGATGCGGGGCCGTGAAGACCTGGTTCCGTTCGGCGCCAAGCATGGAGCCCCATTCAGGCGTGGGGGGCTGCGCGCCCAATCCAAGGAAAGACAGCGCGGCCGCATCCAAAATAGCGGAGGCTATGCCCAGCGTTCCCTGCACGATCAGCGGAGTCAGCGCGTTCGGCAGAATACACTTGAAAAGGATCTCATACGTATTGCCGCCAAGCGAGCGGGTGGCTGAAACAAAGTCCATTTCACGGACAGACAACACTGAGGCACGCATTACACGCGCATAGGCCGGGATGGAGACAATGCCGATCGCGAGCAGAGCATTGATCAGGCCGGGGCCAAGAACCGTCACAATGGCAATCGCAAGCAACAGCGAAGGAAATGCCAACAGGACGTCCATCACACGCATGATGAGGTTATCGATCCAGCCGCCAAAATAACCGGCCAGCGCGCCAAGGATGGTGCCAATAATGATGGCAAAACTTACAGTGGAGAGACCGATCATCAAACTCAGGCGCGCGCCATATAACATGCGGCTGAATTCATCGCGCATATTTCCGTCGGTGCCCATGATGTGCTGCGGCTGTTCTTGCGGACATCCCAAAAGATAAATGCAGGGGGAAGACCGCTTCTGGATATCCTGCGGCGGTTTTGTATCCAACATGGAAAGTGTGGGGCTATAGGGGGCGATCCACTGCGCGGTCAGGGCAATGGTCACAAGAATAGCCAGGATGATCATGCCGACAATGGATGACTTGCGCCGAAACAGCCGATGCCATGTGATCTGCCACAGGCTTGTCGATTTCAGCGTGAGGGCTTCGGAATCCAGTTTTACAGGGGTTGCAGCGATTGTCATGATCAATTCCTAGTTCAAGCGGATACGGGGATCGAGGTAGGCATAGGAAACATCCACGATGAGGTTTAATAAAACAAAGAACATCGCGATGACAACCGTGAACCCTTGCACAATGCCATAATCGCGGGCCGTGATGCCGTCATAAAGGATGCGGCCGACGCCGGATAAATTGAAAACAGTTTCGGTCAGAACCGCGCCGCCCAGCAAACCGCCCAAGGACAGACCGATCACAGTAGCAAGAGGCAGCAAGGCATTTCGAAATGCGTGCTTCAAAATCACGGAACGCCGTCCCATGCCTTTGGCGCGCGCAGTGCGGATGTAATCCTGACCAAGCACTTCGAGCATGGCAGAGCGCGTCATACGGGCGATCAACGCCATCGGAATGGTGCTCAGGGCAAAAGCGGGAAGGATAAGATGAATAAGTGCGTCTTTAAATAATGCCCAGTCGGCTGTCAGCACGGAGTTCAGGATGTTCATTCGAGCAAGGAAGTCAACGATCGTAAAAGAGAAGGTATCTTCCTTGACCTGCATCCCCCAGGTTTCAAAAAATGGAACTGTTGTGATCCCGGCGCTCAGGCGGCCGGAAGGCGGCAATTGAAAAGGCGTATCTTTTAAGGCGAGCGCAAAAACATACGCCAGCATTAATCCAAGCCAAAACACGGGCATGGACACACCCACGTTGGCCCACATCATGGTGACCACATCCACCCATGAGTTATGGCGGACCGCGGAGATCACGCCCAAAGGAATACCGATAAAAATACTGACCATCAGAGCCGCAAAACTTAACTCAACCGTGATGGGCAGGCGTTCCTTCAACAATTCAGTGATGGGTTTGGAGTATCGGAATGAAGTTCCGAAATCACCCTGAGCGATCTCTCCAACATACACCCCGAATTGAACGATGATGGGTTTGTCCAGCCCATGACGATGGTTAAATTCATCACAGACCACTTTGGTGGCTTTCTCCCCCAACATGGCGCGGCAGGGATCCCCGGGGATCAAGCGCGCCAGCGCGAAAGTGGCGAATAAAATACCAAATAAAACCGGAATGCTGAGAAAGAGTCGTCGGATGATATAAGTGGTCATATCGGTTTAGGGAGAACCCCCGCCAAGA
The DNA here is from genome assembly GCF_016711665.1 of Candidatus Villigracilis saccharophilus. Lineage (NCBI taxonomy): Bacteria > Bacillati > Chloroflexota > Anaerolineae > Anaerolineales > Candidatus Villigracilaceae > Candidatus Villigracilis > Candidatus Villigracilis saccharophilus. Next base: position 3,120 of record NZ_JADJSO010000014.1, on the reverse strand, counting down.
TGACTCTTGACGGGGGTCTAATAGGTTGTGCGGGATTGAAATTACTGAGCCGGAGGAGCGTTCAGGAAGGAGCCGAAGAGGCCGCTCCAATAGGAGAACGCGCCGGTGTTGCCGGTGTGGAGCGGGTTGGCAGCATCCCATTGAATGGAAAGTGATGAAATCACATCTTTCGCATCCAGATCGGTACCGTCAGAGAACTTGACGCCAGGGCGCAGTTTGAAGGTCCACTCGGTCAGGTCAGCGCTGACTTCATAGGACTCGGCGAGGGAAGGCTCAACAGCTGTTCCGCCGGTTTCGTAAGCGAGGAGGGACTGGGTCACCTGTTCGCAAGCGCGCAGTGATTCGCCGTCGGTCTCATCTGCACAATACAGGGAGATCGGTTCAGCATTCTGCATCCAGACGAAGGTATCGGTGCCGTTGGACATGACCGAGAACTCTTCGTTGCCAAGCGGGCTGGCAAAGGCGCCTTCAACGGAAGCCTTGAAGGCAAGAGCGGAACCACCATGAGCCACAGGGATCATCGGCACGTGAGTGCGGATGGCATTGTTGGCGGCGGTGTAGAAAGGTTCGCGTTCAGAATCGGAAGCGAGCTGAGCGCCCTGGGTCAAAGCTTCGGTGATGTCATCGAACTTATCGCCGAATTGCTGAGAAGCGCCGGCGCCGAAGTGGTAACCAAGGAAGTTGGTCTGGTCAGGATAGTCAGCGCCCCAGCCCAGCATGTGCAGGCCTTGTAACTGGCCGGCATCCGCCGCAGCGAGGAAAGCGCCGGATTCCATGACTTCGATGTTGAGGGTGATGTTCAGGTTCTCTTTCAACTGAGCCTGAAGATCCTGAGCCACAACGTTGGGATCGGGCAGGTACCCGCGGACAACGTCGCGGTAGTTCAAGACGGTTTCGAAACCATCCGGGTAACCGGCTTCGGCCAAAAGCGCCTTGGCAGCGGTGGCATCAAAAGCGTACCATTCATCGCCTACGCAGCCGTTCGGGATGGAGCAGGGGGTGAAGTGAGAGGCAACTTCGGAACCAGCGGGGTAGAAATTATCCACGATGCGCTGGCGGTCGATGCCCATGGCAATGGCCTGGCGGACTTTTTCGTTGGCCAAAGGATTGGCGGCATTATCGAAGCCGTCAACCTTGGGGTTGTTGTTAAAGCCGATGTACATGATGTTGAGGGCCGGGCGGTTGAAAAGAGCCAGGTTGGAATCACCTTCAACAGTGGCGAAATCATCGGGACCAACATTGTCGATACCGTCAACAGTACCGGACTGCAGTTCGAGCAAGCGTTGGGCTGACTCGGTGCTCCACTTGAAGACCAGGGTTTCAGCGCCGACATTCTCGCCCCAATAGTTGGGGTTCTTCTTGAGCACCAATTGGTCGCCGCGGACCCAGGAATCAACGATGTAGGGGCCGGTGCCGACGGGCTTCTCAAGCAAGTCGCCATTGCCGCCAGAGGCTTCGAGATATTCAGAAGGTTGAATGGCAAAGGATGTGAAGGCGATCTTGGATGGGAAAGCGGGGTCAGGCACACAGAGTGTGATCTTGACGGTCAATTCGTCCACCGCTTCGATGGACTTGAATTCGCCGCCGTATTCACAATCGGTTGCGGAATAGCTGGTGTCGGTGACAACAGCCTGATTCGCAACAGGCGCTTCAGTAGCCGCAGGCGCTTCGGTGGCTGCGGGTGCTTCGGTAGCAGCAGGGGCTTCAGTGGCTGCGGGCGCTTCGGTGGCCGCACCGCCGCCGCAGGCCGCAAGCAAAATGCCTGCCAGCACTACCAGCGAAAGTAGAACAGATATATTTTTTTTCACGTTTCTCCTCCTTAGAGAAAATGTGTAATGATGGAGGTAAGGGGAATTAACAGGTAGCTCTCCTCTGCCTCCCGACAAGTCAAGATTATACAGCAAAATTAATCCACGATAGAAAGTGGATTCCAGACTTCATGGCTTTTCCAAGACCAGGAAAAATCGACTCAAATTAGGTGAAAAACAAAAGGCGCGAAGTACTCCCTCAAAATTCGCGTTCCAAGTAGTTAAAAAAACAAGACTCATCAGGCGGTCCTGGAATACCCCTATGGACACTGACACAGTCAGATATCAGCCTCCGTGTTTTGTTTCTATCCCTGCCCTACCTTCCAATCCTTATATTTGTGCAGATCCTGTTCGATCAGGATCAAACACGCGCCCATCACCGCCACATCATCCAGTTGACCGATCAGCGGCAGCACGTCAGGAACCATATCGAATGGATTAAGCACATAGATCAGTGTGAAGACACTTGAGGCGATCACACCATAAGGGATCTGACGATACGCCCCAGCCCAGTAATCCTTAACGATGGCGATCAGCAATTTGCCGTCTTCGATAAAGCGCGCCAGCGGACCTTTGGCGCTGAATTTCCTTTGTATCTCTTCAGACTTGGTAATTACTTTTTGGATATCTTTTTGCGTGACATTTTGCGCCCCTTCTTTGACAATTTCTTCGCTCAGATTTTCGGGCATTCGATCTACTCCTTTTCACTCTGCGTAGGATACGAGAGTGATGTGATTTGATTGTATCAAAAACAGAAGGCAATTCACACCGCCTCTTTTTATTAGCCTGCCAGCTTTTTTATGGAATCTGGAACTTTTATCTGCCCGTCTGCGTCATTGCCTGTAATGGAGACTAGAAAATGAAAAATACTTTATCCCTATTCCTGGTTATGTTCATTTTTGCTGTCAGCGCCTGCGCTCCCCAATTGACGGTGACCCCGCTTCCAGTTGCGACCGAAGCGACACAGATCCCCATGACCGAAGTGCCCGCAGAGAAATCCTACACCAACAGCGCGTTCGGATTCGGTTTTCAATTCCCATCCAGTTGGTTCGGCCCCGAGGAATATATTTCCGACCAAACCCTGCGCGTTGAAGTGGGCTCGGACAAGGTTTATCCCTATGGGACAGACCCTTTGGAACGGGTCTACGATCTCAAGAATTCCTATAATGTCGTGATCCAGTATTCGAAGAACGATCAGAACCAGGTTTGGAAGGATACGTACCAAACGCTGGTCAACTTGAAGGATGGTGAATCGGTTTCGGATGCGAGGAGTCTGACCATCCGCGTTCGGCAGTTCAGCTTGGGCGGGTTC